>CAMPGG010000107.1 GCA_946885335.1 uncultured Chitinophagaceae bacterium | reverse complement strand
ATATTTCTGTGTATACTTTTTATATTGTTGTGCAATGAGATCAGCAACGGGTCCTTCTCCACGCATACGTAAACCAAACCGGCTATCGTTTACCTTACCATTATGACTTTCTTCTATCAGGTGCCATACTTTATCTGCACGATCGGGAAAATTTTTATATAACCAATCGTGAAACAATAATTTAATAGCCCCATTTAACCGGATAAAAGTGTAAGCTGAAAATGTGGCACCGGCTTCACTGGCCATTTTAAGTATATTATGCATATCATGATCATTTAAACCCGGGATCATGGGTCCCAGCATAACGCCCATGCGTATCCCGGAATCACTCATTTCTCTTATCAGTCGCATACGTTGCATGGAGGTAGTGGTCCGGGGTTCCATCACCCTTCGCAGGTCTTCATCCAAAGTGGTAATAGAAACAATAACAGAAACCAGGTTTTTTTTCGCCATTTTCATTAACAGGTCTTTGTCACGCAGCATACCCGCATTTTTTGTGATCAGGCCAACAGGCTGATTGAATTCATTACATACCTCGAGCAGCGATCTTGTTAATTTGAATTTTTGTTCTGCTGGTTGATAACAATCAGTATTGCCGCTTAACCCGATGGGCAAACATTCCCATTTTGGATTCATTAAAAATTTTCGCAACAACTGGGGTGCATTTTTCTTAACAATGATCTTTCTTTCAAAATCAAGTCCGGCGCTATAACCCCAATACTCATGCGCATTTCTGGCAAAACAATAAATACAACCATGTTCGCATCCCTGGTAAGGGTTCATACTATACCACATTCCAACATCGGGACTGCTTACTTTATTCACAATACTTTTTGCATGGTCCTCCAGGTATTGGGTAGCTTCATTTGCAATCGTCCAGTCATCAATGGCCTCCACATGCATAGCTTTCCTTTCCTGTTTTAAAAACCGGTTGCCCGTATTGAACTGTGCACCCCGGCCTTTTAAATAGGCATCCTGGTTTTCATTTTTAATTATTTGGGATTTCATGAATTATAATTGAAGATGTTATCATTAAACACAATGATATCAGCAGTTTATTATTTAATTTTAATGATGTGTTTTCATTACTCACTTACAAAAGAAAGAACGGAGATTGCCCTGCAGTTACATGCTGAATGGGAAGATGATTTCTTTCCGGTTTACCATGCAAACGGGTTTGATTTCCCTATGATGCCCGTTATCACACAACAATCACCCAAAACCATCCAACTTTTTCAATGGGGATTGCTGCCACATTGGTTAAAGACGCGGGAAGAGGCAGAGAAATTTCGTACACAAACTTTGAATGCCCGATGTGAATCCGTTTTTGAAAAACCTTCTTTCCGTGGATCTATAGGAAACAATCGCTGCCTGGTTATTGCGGATGGATTTTTTGAATGGATGGATTTAAAAAAGAAAAAATATCCGCATTACATTTATATGAAGGATCATTCCATTTTTTGTTTTGCAGGTATCTATTCCCGTTGGGTTGATAAAGAAACCGGTGAAATGATCAACACCTTTTCCATCTTAACTACAACCGCCAATCCAATGCTGGAAAAGATCCACAACCTCAAAAAGCGAATGCCGGTCATTATTCCACCTGGCAATTATGAAAAATGGCTTCAGAAAGATCTTCCACAGGAAGAAATAAATAAATTCTTAACGCCTTACCCTGAAACTTTGATGGAAAATCATACGATCAGCAAAAGGATCACTTCCCGCACTGACCCATCAAACCACCCGGAAACCATTGAACCATTTACATACAACGAGCTTTCATCTTTATTTTAATTAAAACAAAGCTCCCTGCAAAGTATGGACGGGCAAATATTGTAATGCCATTCTTTCCAATACCTGGTATTTTATTTCACCTTTCCTTCTTTTTA
Source organism: uncultured Chitinophagaceae bacterium (assembly GCA_946885335.1). Next base: position 8,484 of record CAMPGG010000107.1, on the reverse strand, counting down.
AAACTAAAATATGGTCTGCAATAAACCGACCCGTGAAATGTTTTGATGCATATTCTTTAAGAGCTTCTTTAAATACTTCTTTCTGAATACGTATGGCAACCGGTATACAGGGATCATCGATAAAATGGGGATTTTCACCACCACGTTTCATTAATCGCCTTGCCTCTTTAAACCCGTTGATGATATTTTTAACCTGGTTCTTGTTAACCACATTAATAAATATGGAATGGGTAGGATAATTACCAAATCCATTGAGTTCTATTTTAATGGGCGGTAAACCCATGCTGATTAATCGAAGTTTATTCATCAGCCTATCTTCCATCATTTCCAGTTGCGTAAACCGAGCCAGCGTAATTTGCGGGCGACCCATTAATGCAGACTGAACCCCATAGTTTTCAAAAAAACTTTTTTTAACCCCGCTGATTTTATGACGAAGCTCCTCATGGGGCGACAACACTAAAAGATATTCATTGGCCCTGTATCCAGGCATTGATAATTCTGTATTCATAGTTTAAAAATTGAACTTAAAAAAATATTATTGCCCATTTATTTAGCATAAATTTACTAAATATTTTAGTATTGAAAAATAAATTTTATGGAAACGCAAACCTGGTCTTCTGATTATAAAGGAAATAAAAGATTTACCCAATGGGATGTGCATTCTGCTAATGCCACTGGCTTCGGAGCGGCAGCAGATGATTATATGGACAAGGGCATAGACCTGAATGAACAATTAATACAAAATAAGGCGGCTACTTTTTTTATGCGAATGAATAGCGAGGCTATGATTGGTGCGGGTATTCATCCGGGTGATATATTAGTGATCGACCGGTCCTTACAGGCTTTTAACGGGAAGGTTGTAATAGCCTGCCTTAATGGAGAAATGATGGTTCGCAGGTTAGAAAAAAATTTCAACAAGATCCGCCTGGTTCCGGACACGGATAAACTGGCTGCTATTGATGTTGATTTAAATGGTTGCGAATTTTTTATTTGGGGTGTGGTAACCTGGGTCATCCACCGGTTAGGTTAAAATATTCAGATTATGGTTGCTATTGTTGATTGCAACAGTTTTTACTGCAGTTGTGAAAGGCTCTTCCAGCCGGGATTACAAAAACGTCCGGTAGTTGTTTTAAGTAATAATGATGGCTGCATCATTTCAAGAAGCGATGAAGCCCGGCAACTTGGTATCCCCATGGCGGGTCCTTATTACATGGCGAAAGAGGTTATTGAAAAGCATGATGTTGCTGTTTTTTCTTCCAACTACAATTTGTATGGAGACATCAGCCGGCGGGTAATGGAGACGCTAAAGCAAATAGCAGGCGAAACTAACGTTGAGGTATACTCGATAGATGAGAGCTTTCTTCACCTCGAGGGTTATACGTCCCGGCAATTAACAAACATTGGCAGGCAGATCAAAGAAACGGTGGAGCATTGGACCGGCATACCGGTATCTGTAGGAATAGCCCCAACCAAGGTGCTTTCTAAAGTGGCCAACCGGCTTGCAAAAAAAGATCCTAAAAAATATAATGGCGTATTCGTTTTAGATAACGTTGACACCATTGACAATGCCCTGGCAGAGACTTCGGTAAAAGACATTTGGGGTATCGGAAGAAAGTATGCCGAAAAACTGGAGTCGCATTTTAACCTGCAGACCGCGTTGGCATTAAAAAAAATGAATGAAGCCTGGGCAGGAACAAACCTGGGTGGGGTTGTTGGAGTACGCTTATGGAAAGAATTAAATGGCGAACCCTGTATCGAATTAAAAGACCCGTTGATTAAGAAAAAAATGATCGCCTGCACACGCATGTTTGGTCGCCCTGTTACAAATATTTCAGAGATCAGGGAAGCAGTTGCGAGTTATGCCAGCAGGGCAGCGGAAAAGCTCAGGCGACAATCCGGTGCCGCCAAAGTAATGGAGGTTTTTTTGGTAAAAAATGATCATACGGATGTATATACTTATAATCCCAGCACGGATGCTTTGAAATTTGTATTGCCAGAAGCTACCTCCGCAACGCACATGTTAATCAACTATGCCTTACCGTTAGCCAACAAATTATTTAATCCGGGTTCGCGATATTTAAAGGCAGGGATCATTCTAAGTCAATTAGTACCGGATAAGGAAATACAGGGTAATTTATTCACCCAAAAATCTAAACCATCCATTAAACTGATGGAAGTGATGGATAATATTAATTGGGGTATTCACAAAGACGCGGTGAAGTTTGGCGCGGCAGGCACCAAACAACCGTGGCAAATGAAACAACAGCATCGTTCTTATCGGTATACCACGCAATGGGATGAATTGAAATTAGTGGACTAACCGGATCCTTTTTTCATTTCACAAAAAAAAGCGGCGTTAAAAACACCGCTTTAATATACACCCGTTGTAAAATTCTTATTGACCGATCGTATTTCCCTGGCCACCACCAACACGCTGACTTTCATCTTCCAAACCTGTTTTACGCTGGCGTGCCGCTTTTACCTGGTTGCTTCCAAAACGGTAAGTGAAATTTGCTTTGAACTGCCTGCTCTCCCATCCACCACTGACATTAATTGTTTGACCGGCAAAATTACTCTCCCCACTAAATTCCATTACATTGAAAATATCACTCACACTTAATTTAATATTCCCTTTTCCTTTCATTATATTTTTGGCAATACCGGCATCTACACTCCACATAGCTTTCATTTTAAATGTTCCCTGCCAGATACTTGGCGAATTGTACCAGCCACTTAATTCAGCGGTATAATCCTTCGCAAATTTTAAACTGTGTTGCTGGAAAATATTAAATGCAAACGCATCCAGGTCTATGATACGTCCTGTTCCAAAGTCCGCTTTATAATGTGAATAATTCGCACTCATATTACTGAATGCGGAATAGTTTTTATACTGGAACGGATAACTCACATTCAGGCTGAATACATCCTGTGTGGCCAGGTTCTTTTTTGTTATGAAACTTTTTGATACTTCTGTAGTATCAATCAATTGCGTGAACACATCTTTTACATGACTGTAATTTAATGTAGTAGTCAGTTTAAATTTATAAGTATGGGTAAGAGCAAAGCTGTTGGTATACTGTGGACGTAAATTGATATTTCCTTTTTGAAAAGAATACTCGTCTAATTTAAATTCAAAAGGATTTAAATCCTGGTAAGCAGGACGATCAATACGCCGGCTGTACCGAATTCCCCATTGGTTCATCGGGTTTTTATTAAACGTGATGGCACCACTTGGGAAAAAGTCAGTATAATCTCTTGTAAACTTTTCATTGGATGGTACATACTTTTGGTTATTCCACGTATAACCATCGGAGTTACCTTCCATTTGTGTGTTTTCCATTCTTACACCGAACTGCACCATCACTCCCTTGAATTGCCTGTTATAATTTACATACAATGCATTGATGTTTTCCTTGTACAAAAAGCTATTGCTTCGGCTGCTGTCATACAACCTGCTGCCACCATTAATAATGTCGTAGCGATTAAAATCGTTATCGGTATTTACAAAAGATGTTTTACCTCCAAAGCCTAATTTTCCTTTTTGAAAAGGTTGTTCATAATCTGCTTTGAAAGTATAAATGTTGATATCTGTTGGTGCTATAAAATTATAGTTTCTGCTGAGCAGGAAATTACCATCCTTGTCAAAATAATCATTGGGTTGCCATTGGTTATTGCGCAGGCGATAACGGCCATAATCAGCATCCATATTCAATTCTCTCTGGGACGTATCAGCAAACCGGTAATTCAGGTTGATATTGGAACTGTTTCTTTCCATCATATTGCTGTTATGCGCTTCCAGGGTGCGATCCAGCTTATTGGTGGGAATATGATAAATGGGTGTTCTGGTATCATTAAAAAAATCGCCTTCAAAAATATTTCCATTTACCAGCAAACCGATCGTATGTTTTTTGCTGATGAAATAATCCAAACCCGCTTTATAATTATGTCCTTTATTGGAACTGTTCATATTAGACCGGGAAATAAAAAGCGTATCCATTTGCTGGCGATCAAGGTGTAAATAATTTTCCCTCTTACCTTGATTATAATTATAGGTACCAAAAAGATTTACATTTTTGTTTCGGTGGTTCAATGAAATGCCGCCATTGTATTTGGGATAAATTCCAATACTATATCCTGCATTTACAGAACCATTGGTACCAAAAGATTTATTCTTTTTTAAACGAATATTAATGATACCGGCATTACCTGCAGCATCGTATTTTGCTGAAGGATTGGTGATGATTTCGATAGCTTCAATAGATGATGATTGCAATGATTTTAAATAAGCCGCCAGGTCCTGGCCTGATAATGGCGTTGGTCTTCCATCAATATAAACCTGCACACCGTTCTTTCCACTCAGGCTTAAATTATCATCTTTATCAACAACTACGCCGGGCGATTTCCGTAAAAGATCCAAAGCATCCTGGCCAACCGCATTTACACTTCCTTCCACATTTAACACCGTTTTATCCGCAAGCACTTCCACCATAGGCTTTTTTGAATTCACCACTACTTCAGAAAGACTTGCTTTATTGTTTTGTAAAACAAAATCAACTTGTCCATTACTTCCTTCTTTTACTTCAATAGGTTTTGAAAATTGTTCGCCAAAGCCAACATGAGAAATATGGAGATAATAATTGCCTTCATTAATGGCAACAAACTCGTATTTACCCTGGTTATTGGTTGCGTTGATCTTTACAAGTGCAGAATCCTGAGCCTTATGCAATTTAACGGTAACATTGGCAATAGCAGTTCCAGCTTCGTCTTTAACAATTCCAGAAAGCTGTTGTGAATATCCTGCATTACAAAACAGGATTAATAAAAGGAGCATAGATATATTTCTCATAATAAGGTTTTGACTGGTTTAGACTGACAAAATTATGACAGTTCACCGGCGACATTGATACACAATGCGATGAATGGATAAAAACATTGAATGAATGGTGACCCGTGGTGTAATTTTTTAGCCTCTATTATTTACAACACATTATCTGACTATAAAATTTTATAATTATGAAACTAGAAGGAAAAAAAGTAGCGGTAATAACTGAAAATGGTTTTGAAGAGGTTGAATTAACCAGTCCTGTAAAAGCATTAAAGGATGCAGGCGCAACTGTTCACATTATTTCACCCCAAAAAGACAAAGTAAAAGCCTGGGATAAGGATCATTGGTCAATTGAGGTTCCGGTTGATGTGATGATTGATAATGCAAAACCAGAAGATTATGACGCTTTATTAATTCCGGGTGGGGTTCTTAATCCTGACCAGATGCGTAAAAATGAAAGTTGTGTTTCTTTTGCGAAACATTTTCTACAGGCAGGCAAACCTTTAGCTGCCATTTGCCACGGTCCCCAATTATTAATTGAAACAGGAATGCTCAACGGCAGAAATATGACATCTTATCCATCTATCAAAACAGACCTGAAAAATGCAGGTGTAAATTGGGAAGATAAGGAAGTGATCGTTGACCAGGGCCTGGTAACCAGTAGAAGTCCCAAGGATCTTGAAGCCTTCAACAAAAAAATGATAGAAGAAATTGGTGAAGGAGTACATACCCAAAAAAATAAGCATACAGCTTCGGCACCTGCTCATTAATTATTAGTACAAGCCATCCTTAAACGGATGGCTTTTATTTTATTTATAAGCTTTTAAAGAGGTAATATGGAAGTAAGCAGGGAATCTTCGGTTTGATAATCATAAATTTATCCTTCTAAATTTGATTTTGGTAAAGTTTTGGATTGTAAAGGTTAACCTGGTCAGTTACTTATGAATAAAAAAGCCTTATTCGCCTTTTTAGTGTCTTTCATATTGATTGTTGCGGTCATTATTATCAACAGGCAAAGCTTTAATAAGATGCGGGAATATACCAGGTGGGTTAGTCATGGCCGGCTGGTAATGGCCCGTTTAGAAAAACTATCCAATCATTTTAAGAGTGCGCAAATTTATTCTGAAAGATATGCACATGACTCTACCAGGAAATTCTACCATTTTTATAAAGCAGAAGCGGATAGCTTAAAAGGCGAAATAGCCAATCTTCAATACATTGTTTCAATTGACCCTGCACAAAAAGTAAGGATTGATACCATTGCAAAACAAGTTTCGCATATCCTTCCATTATTAATGAAGTATAATATTGTTGAACTGCTGGAGCAAAATATGCAGCCTGAATTGCAAAAGGTAGTCAGCATCCAGGAATTGATAAATGCCGGCATCATACATGAGAGGCATTTGTTGGAAATAAGAACTGCAGACCTGGAAAAATCTACTGAATTAACCAATGTATTTACGCTTTTATTTAGTGTAATTGCATTACTCATCATAATCATCACCTTTGTTACCATTGTATTTATTAACCGGAAACGGCAATGGCTGGAAGGCTTCTTAGCATCTATTCTAAATACAACGCCCAATGGTGTAATGACTTTTAAAGCCATCAGGGAAAACGGGCAAATAGTCAATTTTGAAATTGAATATGCCAACAAGGCCATTGAAAAATTATTGAACCTGAAGACAACTGAAATCGTTGGGAAAAAGCTTAATGAGTTTCCACCTGCTATGCAACAGAAAGGTTTATTGCAAAAATTTACCTCAGTTATTGAGGAAAACAATAAAGATACTTTTGAGATGCAGTTAAAATCAGGATTCAGGTTTAACTGGTTTTATATCATGCTGGCAAAAATGGAAGACGGAATAACAGCCACTTTTCACGACATTTCGGTTATTAAAAAATATGAAGAAGAGCTAAAAGAAAATATCCGCAAACTGGAACATTCAAATGCCGAACTGGAACAATATGCATATGCAGCCAGTCATGATTTGCAGGAACCATTGAGAAAGATCAGGATGTATGTCAGTCGTTTACACGAATCGGTGAAAGATCAATTGGATGAAAAGGGGCACCAGGATATCAACCGCATATTAAGTTCTGCCGAAAGAATGTCATTGCTGATCAGGGATGTGCTGAGTTTTTCAGGACTGAACCGCGAATCTGTTTTTCAAAAAACCGATCTCAATAAAATTTTACAAAATGTAATTGAAGACCAGGAGGTATTAATTGAACAGAAAAATGCACAGATCATTGCGGAAGATTTGCCTGTCATCCAGGCTATTCCATTGCAAATGAACCAGCTTTTTTATAATTTATTAAACAATGCCTTAAAGTTTTCAAAATCAAATCAGCCTCTTGTATTTAAAATAAAATCCACGAAACTTTCACCAGAAGAAGTTCGGAAGTATAAGACTTTACAAATTGGCCGCTCGTACATTAAACTGGAATTTTCTGACAATGGCCAGGGTTTCGATGAGAGTTTTTCGGAACATATTTTTGGTTTATTTAAACGCCTGGGTAACCAACAAAACATTCATGGTTCTGGCATTGGTTTGGCTCTTTGCCGTAAAGTAGTAGACAATCATAAAGGGGTGATTTTTGCGCGGGGTCGTGAAAATGCCGGGGCCACTTTTATTATTATTTTGCCCGAATCACAGGATTCCGAAAAAGTTAACCTGCCGGCATCTCCAAATGTTTCAATGCTCAGTGAATAAAAAAAATAATCTCCTTATTTAGATTGCTTAAATTGAATACACATTCATAATACCGCACTTCCTGAAAATGCTCTATGCCTCCCTGGCAAAACTGCTTTATTCATTTAAATAATTAAAAATTATGAAAAAAATCATTTTACCTGTTTTGTTAATGGGTTTATTGTCATGCAATGACACCGGCACCTCCGATGAGTTAGGTGCGGTGAAACCGGTTGACGACACTGTTTCAACCAATTCCGCAGACCTGGATTATGCATATACCCGAACGAATAAATCCAATTATGTAATGGGCGATCCGGCCCAGATCCAGATGGTATTAAACAGCTTAAAAGCTTTTGAAATGAATAATGTTGATGCTTTGGTTAACAATTTTGGTGATACCGTTGAATTAAGTTTTGATAATTTTCATGCAAAAGTCAGCCGGGACAGCGCCAAAGCCATACTGGCGAATAACAGGAGCAGTTATGATTCATTCGCCATTAATATGCATGATTGGGAAACAGTAAAATCTACTAATACGGATGATGAATGGGTTTCATTATGGTATACCCAAATTTATAAAGAAAAGGGTGGAAAGCTGGACTCTGTTAACGTGATGGATGATGTAAAAATAAAAGATGGAAAAATTGTGGAGATCAGTGGTTATGTCAGGCGTTTCCCGCAAAAAAAATAACCGTTAAAAAAGAATTTTTAGAAACCCTCCAGGTGAAATTTTCCCATTTCCTTATTATCTTCACTTCTCACCAAAGAAAAGGAGGTATTCATGTCTACAGATCATTCATGGAAACCTTCGGTTAGTATCGCCTAACCGGGTTACCCCATCAAAATATCTGCGACGGTAAGGCCGTCAAAAGCCACTGAACTATCAGTGGCCTTTTTATTATGTTGTGGTATATCTAAAAAAAATTAGGCCCTCCCGTGGAAACGGGACGGCCTCTAACG
>CAMPGG010000106.1 GCA_946885335.1 uncultured Chitinophagaceae bacterium | reverse complement strand
AGGGAACATTTAATTCATCTAATAAAAGTGCACAGGTCCAGTTCACTTCGAGTGGGCAAGTGCGTAAAAGAGATCTTTGGAAAAGTATGTTTGTAAGCGGTATAGTATATGGCCTCGTAAATGTGCGGACTGACGGCGAAAAAATTTTATGCGCAACGTTGAGTGAAACAAAAAAGGAATGGGAAATTGAAACTTTTAATTCAAGGTTTTAATGACAATGGTATAATGATGTGATGAAAATATTTTTTAAAACATAACACTCAGCAGATCATCTATCGTCATATTCCGGAAATATTCCCCGATATTAAAATTGCTTAATCGCTCCCTGATGGCTGCTTCATTGTGGTTGGTATTTTCTAAAGCTTTTTCAATTTCCGCAATATCTTTTTCATTAAAAAAGTCGCCAAAGATTTTTGCTTTTCGGATAATTCCTTTTTCCACATCAAGATTCATTTCTATCGTTCCGCCATTTGTTCTGATCCCTTTCTTAAAACTGTAATCAGGGCTGTACCCATAATTCCATTCATGGGTGGCATATTTTTCATCGCGGATTTTTTCAATGGCTCTTATATCGGCAGATGTAAATGTATACATGCGGCTTCCTGGATTTGTGGCGATTACATGATCCATCAATTTTTGAGTAAATTCTTTTAACGTAATGGGTGCAGTTAGGTGGTCTGTAATATTAGTAACCCGTTTAGGAATTGATTTAACCGCTTTATCCGTATACTTCAAAGGATTTATCCTCAATGCTTCGCTAACATTTTTCATCTCAGAAGCAAATAATAAAGTTCCATGATGCAGAATTTTGTTCTTGTGAATATGCTCTGCGTTACCTGAAATTTTTTTACCATCGATTGTAATATCATTCCTTCCTTCAAACTTAGCATTGACACCCAGGCTGTTTAATACTTCTACAATGGGTTTGGTGTATTTTTCAAAATCCATCAGGTTGCCGTTATGTCCTGTTTTTGTAAATGAAAAATTCAGGTTACCCATGTCATGGTAAACGGCGCCACCGCCAGATAATCTCCTTACAACATGAATGTTGTTTTGCTTTACGTAGTCAAAATTGATTTCTGCAAGTGTATTCTGATGCTTGCCTACAATGATAGCATTGTCATTTTGCCATAGCATGAAGCAATCTTCTTCAAGATTTTTAAAAATATATTCGTCAGTAGCAATGTTAAAATAAGGGTCTGTAGACTGGTGATAAATGCAAAGCATATTTTTTTACGGCAAAATTATGCAATATAAAATGGGAAGATTAATGAATAAAAGCAATCTGGAAATGTTGGTATTTTATTTTCCCCAGTTGGTTCAGATAGATTAAATTTTACCTGCGAAAGTTTCTGCGCAAGATTTGGCTGATTTGATTTGTTTAAATATATTTGTAAAAATATAAACAAAGATTGAACTTGTTTTCCATATCCCAATTGTCCCAGTTTTCGGGTATTAAGGCGCACACTATCCGTATGTGGGAGCAGCGTTACAATGCCTTAAAACCAAACCGCTCCGAAGGTAATACCAGGTATTATGATAATTTGCAATTGAGAAGGTTGCTGAATATTGTGAGTTTGATGAATTCCGGGTATAAGGTTTCTGAGTTAGGCGTAATGAGTGATAAAAAGCTATTTACACTGCTGGAGCAGCAACAGGGTAAAGTTGAATCAGATGATCCCGAAGATTTTTATATCTCGCAATTGATTGCGGCAGGAATGAGTTATGATGAACAGCATTTTGAAAAAATATTTTCACATTGTTTATTGCGGTTTGGATTAAAAAATGCATACACACATGTCTTATATCCATTGCTATCAAGAATTGGTCTTATGTGGGCCAGTAATTCAATTCCCCCGGCACAGGAGCATTTCATTAGTAATATTATCAGGCAAAAATTATTTACTGCCATTGATTCCTTACCGCCGCCTGCAACAACTGCTGAAACATGGTTACTTTTTTTGCCGGAAAATGAATTTCATGAAATAGGACTTTTATTTGCCCATTATGTAATTCGGTTATCTGGCAGAAAGTCTGTTTACCTTGGTGCAAATCTTCCCCTGGATTCATTAAATGATTCCATTAAAGATATTAAGCCTGATAAGCTTTTATTGTTTTTGGTGCGCCATAATCTGCCTGAAGAAAGCCAGCAATTCCTGGATACACTCCGTACTTTTTCCCCAATTAAAATAATATATTTAGTAGGCAGTAAAAATTTAATTGGCTCCCTTAAAACTGGAAAAATACAATGGTTACAGACGGTAGATGACCTGGACCGGGTGCTGGGTTCAAATTAAGTTGAAGAAAAAATAAAATTATTTAAACATACATACATGCCAAAGATTGCGGTAATAGGATCAGGGTTTTCAGGATTAAGTGCGGCGGCATATTTGTCAGCTGCAGGGCATGATGTGCATGTATTTGAAAAAAATAATGAACCCGGGGGCAGGGCCAGGCAATTAAAAACAGAAAATGGTTATGTGTTTGATATGGGACCAAGCTGGTACTGGATGCCTGGTGTATTTGAACGATTTTTTAATGATTTTGGCAAAAGAACAAATGATTATTATGATTTGACATTATTGGATCCCTCATTTGACGTGGTGTTTGCCAATGAAAAAGTACTAAGTATACCGGAAAATTTTTCCAAACTCTGTGATCTGTTCGAGTCTATTGAAACCGGAAGCGCTTTGCGGTTACAGAAGTTTATGGAGGAGGCAAAATACAAATATGAAACAGGTATGGATAACCTGGTTTATATGCCCGGCATTTCTATGCTTGAATTTGCTGATGCCAATCTCATAAAGGGTGCTTTGCGTTTACAGGTTTTTTCTTCCTTTAGTAAACATGTTCGTAAATATTTCTCGCATCCGCAATTAATTGCGCTGATGGAATTCCCGGTTTTATTTCTTGGCGCCATGCCGCAGGATACGCCGGCCCTTTATAGTTTAATGAATTATGCCGGTTTAAAATTAGGTACCTGGTATCCCCACGGTGGTTTCGGCAGTGTAGTTCAGGCAATCATGGAAGTGGCAAAGGAAAAAGGTGCTAAATTTTATTTCAATTCGCCAATTGAAAATATTTTGGTGGAAGATCAATGGGCTTATGGTGTAAAAGTGAATGGAAAGGAATTTCATTGCGATGCTGTGGTAGCAGCAGCGGATTATCATCATGTAGAAGATAAGTTGTTGCCAACCGGTTATCGAAATTATACTGATGATTATTGGACAAAGAAAACATTTGCACCTTCCTGCCTCATTTACTATATAGGACTTACTAAAAAAATCAAATCGATACAACATCATACCTTATTTTTTGAAGAGGATCTTTTTCAACATTCTAAAGAAATTTATAAAGATCCTAAATGGCCAACAAGCCCCTTATTTTATGTTTGTTGTCCATCCCAAACAGATAATAGTGTGGCACCGGAAGGACATGAAAATTTATTTTTATTAATGCCCATTGCACCCGGGTTGCAGGATGATGACAGTTTGCGTGAAAAATATTTTTCCATAATGATGGGCCGGTTGCAAAAACATGTGGGAGAAGAAATTGAAGAATACATTGATTATAAAAAAAGTTATTCTGTCAGCAATTTTATTGTTGATTATCATTCATATAAAGGAAATGCATATGGATTAGCAAACACTTTAAAGCAAACAGCTATTCTAAAGCCCAAGATCAGGAATAAAAAAATATGCAATTTATTTTATGCAGGGCAGTTAACCGTTCCCGGACCAGGCGTACCCCCTTCGCTTATTTCTGGAAAAATAGCCGCAGAACAATTAATTAAATATTTTAAAAAGCAAAAGTATGAAGCTGTTATTTGATGAATTGTCGGTACAGGTCAGTAAAATGACCACCCGCACTTATAGCACCAGTTTTTCATTGGGAATTTATTTTTTAAATAATCGCCTGCGAGACTCTATATATTCCATTTATGGATTTGTCAGGATAGCAGATGAAATAGTAGATAGCTTTGAGGGTTATGACCGTGAACGGCTATTAACCAGGTTTAGAATAGAAACGTACGAAGCTTTGGAAAATAAGATTTCAATTAACCCTATTTTGAATTCTTTTCAGCAAGTGGTACATCAGTATAAAATTGATATCGATTTGATAGAACATTTTTTGCAAAGCATGCAAATGGACCTTGGAAAAATAAATTATACAAAAGATACATACCAGCAATATATTTTTGGTTCAGCTGAGGTGGTTGGATTAATGTGCCTGCATGTGTTTACAGAAGGGGATATTAAAATGTTTGAAGAATTGAAACCTTATGCAATGAAATTGGGTGCAGCTTTTCAAAAGGTAAATTTTTTGAGAGATTTAAAAGATGATTATCATGTTTTGGGCAGAACTTATTTTCCTAATGTTGATATGACGGAATTTAATGCAGAAGCTAAAAAACAAATTGAAAAAGAAATTGAGCATGACTTTGCTATTGCATTAGCCGGAATTAAGAAACTCCCTCCTTCATCTAAGGGTGGTGTTTACCTGGCTTATGTTTATTACCTGTCCTTATTTAAAAAAATTAAAAAATTACCCGCACATCATATTTTAAAAGAACGTGTAAGAATTAATAATGGACAAAAATTTGGATTGATGTTAAACAGCCTTGTACAAAATAAAATGAATTGGGTTTGAAACTGATTTGCCTGTATATATTGTTATTTATTTCTGTTACAGCCTTTGCAGAAACGCCTTCATTAATTGAAGTGAGATCTTTGTACTCAAAAGCTGCCAGTGATGAAAAGGCGTGCAAAAAACTAATAGAATGGTTAAAGCCTTATCATGAAAAAAATAATCCATTGCTTTTTGGCTACAGGGCAGGGGGAACGATGATGATGGCCAATTATGTTTTTAATCCTTTTTCTAAATTATCATATTTCAATAAAGGTAAAAAAATGCTTCACCGGGCTATAATGGCCGATGCGCAAAACATTGAATTGCGTTTTATCCGTTTTGGTGTTCAAACAAATGTTCCTTCTTTTTTAGGTTATAATAATTATGTTGAAAAGGACAAAGCATATTTGAAACAATCACTACCCTTTATAAGCGATCAGAACCTGAAGAATATGATTGTAAATTATTTTAGAAAACAAGGTTACCTCTAATTAAACAAGATGATGGAAGAATTATTGATATTGGTTGATGAAAATGATAACGAGGTTGGTGTGATAGATAAGTGGTCCGCACATACATCAGGTGTGCTTCACCGGGCGTTCTCTGTTTTTGTATTTAATACAAACGGGGAATTATTATTACAACAGCGGGCAGATGAAAAATACCATTCTGCCGGTTTATGGAGTAATACTTGTTGTAGTCATCCTTATAAAGGAGAGAAAATTATAGAAGCCATCAACAGGCGATTACGGGAAGAAATGGGAATGAGCTGTGAAACAAAATTCATGTTCAGTTTTATTTATAAAGCCAATCTTGAAAATGGGTTGTCGGAGCATGAATTTGATCATGTTTATTTTGGAACAACGGATATGCAACCATCAGCCGAACCAACGGAAGTTAAAGACTGGAAATATATTTCCTTGCAGGATCTTGCCATGGATGTAGAGAAAAACCCAGGGGCATATTCAGCCTGGTTAAAAATATGTTTGCCAGATGTGATCAAACATAAAAATGATGACAAAATTTAATGAGAATGTTCTATTATAAAACCGAACAATTTTTGCCGATACAAATTGAAAAGGCATGGGATTTTTTTTCATCAGCAAAAAACCTGGCAGTAATTACACCGCCGGAATTAAACTTTAATATTTTAACAGCTGTGGATGGAAAAGAGATTTCAGAAGGCATGCTTATTGATTATACTTTGAAACCATTATTCGGGGTTCCTGTGAAGTGGAAAACGGAGATCAGTAAAGTGGAAAAGCCGAAAATGTTTACCGACAGGCAATTAAAAGGTCCCTATCAAACCTGGGAACATACGCATACATTTATTCAAAAAGATAACGGCGTATTAATGACGGATGAATTAAAATATAAATTGCCATTTGGTTTTATTGGCAACATTGTTCATTCCTTAATTGTTAGAAAAAAAATCGTTGATATATTTAATTACCGCAGACAAATACTGCATAAATTATTTGTCAATCATGAACACAATAATTAATATACTGATCGTGCTGGCTGCATTTATTTCAATGGAGCTAGTAGCATGGTTTACTCATAAATACATCATGCACGGTTTATTGTGGATCTTACATAAGGACCATCACAAAAAGGAATCTTCAGGTTTCTTTGAGCACAATGATTTTTTCTTTTTGATTTTTGCCATACCTGGCATAACCGCACTTTTCTTTGGCATGAAGAACGATTATAATTATTTATTCTGGATTGGTTTGGGCATTACATTGTATGGTTTAGCCTATTTCCTGGTGCATGATATTTTTATTCACCAGCGATTCAAAATATTCCGCAATACAGATAATGCATATTTCAAAGCCATTCGCAGGGCCCATAAGGTTCATCATAAACATATTGGCAAAGAAGAAGGTGAATGTTTCGGCATGCTATGGGTTCCATTTAAATACCTGCGTAATGAAAAAGCTAAATCGATGTCATGAATTATCTTTACCTGTACATCAATTTTTTTACAATCATCATTCCATTCCTGTTTTCATTCCATCCTAAATTATTATTTTATAAAACATGGAAAGCGTTTTTTCCTGCGGTAATTATTGCAGGAGTTATTTTTCTGGTATGGGATATGTATTTTACTCAATTAGGAGTTTGGGGATTCAACCCGGATTATCTTACAGGGATAACATTGATTAACCTGCCTTTAGAAGAAGTTTTATTTTTCTTCTGTATACCTTATGCCTGTGTTTTCACTTTTCATTGCCTTGACGTTTTATTATTACAGAAATCCTTTCGATTTAATGATAAAATGGTAACACCGTTATTAATTATCGCATTAGTCATCATATCCATCTCACAATATCAAAAAATATATACGATGGTAACATTTATCAGCCTTGCCGCATTGCTGGCATTTTCCAAATATGTTTTGAAAATTCAGTGGCTCGATAAATTTTATTTCGTTTATGCTATCCTGTTATTACCGTTTTTAATTGTAAATGGCATTTTGACCGGTACAGGTATAGATTCACCGGTTGTTTGGTATAACAATGAAGAGATCATAGGTATAAGGTTATTAACTATTCCAGTGGAAGATGTTTTTTATGGGATGTTATTGATCCTTCTGAATTTATTGATCTACCAATACTTAAAAAGCAAAAGAGCAGCTTATAAAAAGGATTCATTCGTTACTGTTAAGCAATCAATAACCGTTTAATATATAAACATGCAAAAGAGATTGTCGGTAGCAAACATTTTTGCATTGATCGTAACGATTGTATTAAATTATCTGTCAAACACGGGCATCTTCAATGGCAATACGATGTCAACGGTTTCTGCTGCATATCAAAACCTTTTTACACCGGCAGGATATGCTTTTTCCATTTGGGGTTTAATTTATTTAGGGTTGGCAGCATTTGTAATTTATCATGCTGTAGTCAGTTTTAAAAGTAGCCAGGAAAACAATGTTGTATTAAAAGTAGGATGGTGGTTTGTTATTTCCTGTATTGCAAATTGTGCCTGGATATTTGCCTGGTTGTATGATTATACCGGTCTTTCAGTAATCATTATGATAATGCTGCTTTTTTCATTAGTGATGATCATCCTAAAAACAAGAATGGAATTGGATGATTTACCTATGAAACAAATTGCTTTTGTCTGGTGGCCATTTTCCCTGTATGCCGGTTGGATCACGGTTGCATTAATTGCAAACATCGCTGCCTGGTTAACAAAAATTAATTGGGATGGGTTTGGCATATCTTCCATCACCTGGACAATCATCATGATTATCATTGCTGGTATTATCTATTTGCTAATGACCTGGCAACGCAATATGCGTGAATATGCATTGGTTGGCGTTTGGGGTCTTTTGGCTATAGCAGTGGCCAATTGGACCACTGAACCTTCCATCGTACAATCCTCAATTATAATCAGTGTTATATTATTTGTAAGCAGTACCGTTCATGCAATCAGGAACAGGTCGATCATCAATAAGCGCAAATGAAAGAATCTGTAAATGTATTTTGGTTCAGAAGAGATCTTCGTTTATTTGATAATACGGCTTTATACCATGCGTTAAACAGTGGATTGAAAGTTTTACCCATTTTTATTTTTGATACATACATACTGGAAAAATTATCGGACAAAGCTGACAGGAGGGTTTCATTTATTTACCAAAAGCTATCAGAGATAAATGAAATTTTGAAAGAAAGAAATTCATCATTATACATACTACATGATGCTCCTTTACCTGCTTTTGAAAAATTAACATCAACATTCACTATTGAAAAGGTTTATGCCAATCATGATTATGAGCCTTATGCCATTGAAAGAGATCTTTCGATTCTGAATTTCCTGCAACAAAAGAATATTCCTTTTCATACATTTAAAGACCAGGTGATTTTTGAAAAGTCTGAGGTTATGAAACCGGATGGCGACCCATATACAGTTTTTACTCCTTATTCTAAAGCCTGGAAAAGAAAATATTTAACGGACAAACCATTGTCTTTTGCCAGTGAAAAATACCTTGATAATTTTATCACGCAACAGCCATTTCCTTTTCCTTCATTGTCATCAATTGGTTTTAAAATTGATGATGAAAAAATTCCCGGATTAAATATTTATGAAGAAACAATTAAAAATTATAATGAAACCCGTAATCTGCCGGCAGTTGCGGGGACAAGTTTTGTTGGTATTCACCTAAGATTTGGAACAGTAAGTGTTCGTCATATGGTTGAATTGGCGGACAGGTTAAATGAACAATGGCTGAATGAATTGATTTGGAGAGAATTTTTTATGATGATCCTTTTTCATTTTCCGCATGTAGTGCATCAAAGTTTCAGAAAAAAATATGACCATATTCAATGGCGAAATAATGAAACTGAATTTGAGCTGTGGTGTAAGGGTGAAACAGGTTATCCAATAGTGGACGCAGGAATGCGCCAACTCAATGAAACAGGTTGGATGCATAATCGGGTACGCATGGTGGTTGCCAGTTTTTTAACCAAACACCTGTTAATTGACTGGCGTTGGGGAGAAGCATATTTTGCTGAAAAATTATTGGATTATGAATTAGCGTCTAACAATGGTAATTGGCAATGGGCTGCGGGCAGCGGCTGCGATGCCGCTCCTTATTTCCGGATTTTCAACCCTTCGGAACAAACCAGGAAATTTGATCCTGAACTTAAATATATAAAAACATGGATCAGTGATTACAAGCCGGGTTATTTAGAACCAATTGTCGATCACGATTTTGCACGAAAGAGAGCTTTGGAGGTTTATAAAAAATCTTTGGATGCTGCATCTTTTTAAAAACTGGAAATTCTATTTTACAGTCTTCATCCCATCGATATAATTATTGTTCAATCCCACATTTTCAAAGCATAAGTTATATGAAGAATAAATTATGGGATTTTTCCCAACCTCTTCCTTTATTAACTTTATAGTTCAGAAATAATATTGATTTAGTGACTTATATCATGGTCCAGTTATAGCAAAGGCGTGAAATTTGTATATTAGTTTTTACTCAAATAATGAAACTCTAAAGCGATGAAAGCAAATATTTTACTTTTTATTTTGGTGATATTTTCAAGCTCCCTTTTTGCGCAGGTAAAAAATATTAGTCCGCGTACAGCGGAAAGAAAAATGAAGAAAGAACTAACGGTACTGGATGTACGCACACCGGCAGAATATGATTCAAGCCATATAAAGGGTGCTGTTAATTATGATGTTTTAGATTCCATTCAATTTATGCAGCATATTCAGGCTTTGGATAAAAATGAAACTTACCTGGTATATTGTCGTTCAGGAAAAAGAAGCGCTAAAGCAGCAGGTTGGATGGAGCAACTAGGATTTAACCATATATACAATATGAAAGAAGGAATATTAGGTTGGGAAAAATTGCAGAAAAAAAAGAATAAAAAATAAAATCCAAACAATCTTCGGTATGGCTAATCAAATAAACAGGGATTTGATCTTACGCGAAAACCTGGCTATAGAACGTACGGCTATGGCTATTGAAAGAACTTTTTTATCTTATTTAAGAACAAGTCTTTACTTTTCAATAGCGGGTATTACGATCAACAGTTTTATGAAGTTAGAACATGGTAGATTATTGGAGGTTAGTTTCTGGATCATAGCCATAATTATACTGGGATTTGGATTTTACAGGTTATATGATCAAAGAAAAAAATTAAGTGAAAGCAGGAAACATATTGGTTACTATTTGCTGGAAGAAGAATAAAATCTTGTTATTAAGACACGCATTATTTCAATA
>CAMPGG010000105.1 GCA_946885335.1 uncultured Chitinophagaceae bacterium | reverse complement strand
TCTCATCGATTCTCCTTTCAACCGGGCGTGATCTTTCAAAATAAAGGCAGAAAATATTTTAATATTGATACAAGCACCTCGCCTGTTCAATCCCTTACCTATAACCAGTTGGTTAATTATGTTGACCTTCCTTTGAACCTGGTGGTTAAGTTTCCTTTGAGTGCCAA
This sequence comes from uncultured Chitinophagaceae bacterium, assembly GCA_946885335.1. The sequence goes on along the minus strand of CAMPGG010000105.1, from coordinate 10,281 downwards.
AACCAAATTCATCATTGGTGCCGGACCCTATTTAAGTGCTTTTTACAATGGAAAAGAAAACACTGAAACTTTCTATAAAAATGGGGATTTCGTAGAAGAAAAAAATGAAGACCTGCCTGTAGGTAATGGAGAGGGGAAATATGCGGTTTTTAATTATGGTGTTGGTGTTTTAGCTGGATTAGAATTCGGCCGCGTTATGCTAACCGCAAATGCCAGCCAGGGCTTGAATGATTTTTATCGCTCCCCGGATCACGATGGCAGTTTTAAACATCGTGTTATGGGAGCTACATTGGGTATTTTTCTAGGCCAAAAACCTTTACCTCCGGCACCTAAAGACAAGGATAAGGATGGTATTCCTGATACGGAAGATGTCTGCCCTGAAGAGCCTGGTTTACCTGTTACCAATGGATGCCCTGATCGCGATGGTGATGGAATGGCGGATAAGGATGACAAATGCCCGGATGAAGCAGGATTTAAAAAATACCTTGGTTGCCCGGTTCCTGATTCTGATAAGGATAATATTAATGATGAGGAAGATCAATGCCCGGATATCCCAGGTCTTATAAAATATAATGGTTGTCCTATCCCCGATGGTGATAAAGATGGCATAAATGATGAGTTAGATGAATGTCCTGAAATTCCTGGGTTTGCAAAATATAATGGATGTCCCGTTCCGGATAGTGATAATGACGGCATAAATGACATGGAAGATAATTGTCCGCAGGTAGCTGGGGTAAAGGAGAATAATGGTTGCCCGCCGGTTGCTAAAGAAATAACAGAGAAAATTAATAAGGCGGCCCGCCAAATACAATTTACTGTTAATAAAGCTGAATTAACACCCGCTTCTTTTAAGGTTTTGGATGAGGTTATTGATGTATTAAACCAGGATAAAACTTTAAAACTGACGGTTGAAGGTCATACAAGTGCGGATGGAAACGTTTTAACAAATCAAAAACTCTCTGAACAAAGGGCAAATGCTGTAAAAACCTACCTCATCTCTAAAAATATAGATATAAACAGAATCACAACAATCGGTTATGGAGCCTCCAAACCATTAAATGATGGAAAAACTCCTGAAGAAAGAAATTTAAACCGTAGAGTTGAATTAAAGTTGAGCAACTAATTCTGCAATACATACGTCAAATAAAAAAAATAGTCCTGGAATGTTCCGGGACTGTTTTATATGGATGAGTGGTTTTTTGAAACAAATATTTAATTAGTTATTTGCAGGTTTAGGCCTCATATTTGACTACCCTACAAATACAAAATTTTAAACACCAACAAATGATTAAAACAATCAAAAATTCCTTTTTACTCTTAGCTGGCTTTAGTCTGATGTACTTTACTGCTGACGCACAAACTGCCAAAGATGAATTGCCTAAAGGATGGCATTTAAAGGATAGTAAAAAAGATGGGTTTCAAGGAATTAGTCTTGACCAGGCCTATGAATTTGTAAAATCCAAAAACAATAAAAGCAAAACAGTAATTGTTGCTGTAATCGATTCTGGTATTGATACAACACATGAAGACCTGAAACCTATTTTATGGAGAAACAAAAACGAAATAGCTGGTAATGGTATCGATGATGACAAGAACGGTTATGTGGATGATGTAAATGGCTGGAATTTTATTGGAGGCAAAGATGGACGAAACGTAAAAACGGATTCATATGAAATGGCCCGTGTTTACCATAAATACAAAAATAAATTCCTGCAGGTTGAAGATCCGTCTACCCTTTCGGAAGAAGATAAAAAGTTGTATAAAATGTGGTTAAGATCAGCCGAACAAGTTTCAGGCGATCCAAAAGAACAACTGAATTTTATGCTGATCAAAAACGCATATAACGAAGCGCTTGCCGGTGACAGTATCATGCAAAAACTTTTGGGTAAAAAAGAATACATTGGCAGTGATGTGGAAGCATACACTCCTACTGATGCCGATGGAACAAAAGCAAAAAGAAAAGTTTTGACGCTTTACCATGGGTTAGGCATTGACCTTGACAGAAAAAATAACGAGATACTTTCTGACATTGGTGAATATGTTTCAGGCCAGGAACGCAAACTGGAAGCCGCTGAAAAGGCGCCCCGCGATTACCGTGGAGAAATAGTAAAAGATAATTACTACGATTTTAATGACCGCTTTTATGGCAACAGTGATGTTATGGCCAATACGCCATTTCATGGTACACACGTTTCTGGCATTATTGCGGCAGTCAGGAATAATAAAAAAGGTATGAATGGTATTGCAGACAATGTAAGGATCATGACCATTCGTGCTGTTCCTGATGGTGATGAGCATGATAAGGATATTGCATTAGGAATCAGGTATGCAGTTGATAATGGTGCCCAGATCATCAACATGAGTTTTGGTAAAGGCTTCAGCCCCGAAAAAAAATGGGTTGACGAAGCCGTTAAATATGCAGAAGAGCATGATGTATTATTGGTTCATGCAGCAGGAAATGATGCCGCCAACATTGATGAAGTTGAGAATTACCCACAGCCTGTATTTGAAGCAGATGGTTACCGTGCGCCTAACTGGATAACTGTTGGTGCAAGTGGTGATCCCATTGAAGGTGGATATACTGCGGAATTTTCTAACTACGGAAAAACGGAAGTGGATGTATTTGCTCCCGGCGTAAAAATTTATTCTACTATTCCCGGTGGCAATACTTATGGTAATGCACAGGGAACAAGTATGGCATCGCCTGTTGTAGCTGGTGTGGCTGCATTTATCCTTTCCCATTATCCTGATCTGAGTGCTGAACAGGTTAAATATGTAATTGAAAAATCTGCCAGCAAGCCATCAACCAAAGTAAATAAACCAGGATCAGATGAAATGGTTGATCTCTCAGAGATCAGTAGAAATGGTGGAATCATTAATGCACATGAAGCTATTAAACTGGCCGCTACATTGAAAGGAGAAAGAAACAAAACACAGGTAAAAACAAAAAGTACTATAGCTCCCCAGAAAAAAAATTAAAACAATATTTATAAATAGTAAAGCCCTTGTAAATTGCAGGGGCTTTTTTATTGGTTTGCTTTTATTCATTTCAAATAGCTGCTCATGTCCAAACCTGATCTCACCAGGATTCCTGCATTTTATCATGGCTACATCAGCCTGGTTAAAGAAGATAATCTCTCCTCTGCTTTTCGTGTGCAGGAAACCGTTATTAAAGAATTTCTTTCAGCTATCCCTGCAGACAAATACGAATATCAGTATGCCCCCAGTAAATGGACATTAAAGGAAATACTGCAGCATTTGATTGATGCAGAAAGAGTTTTTGGATTCAGGGCTCTTAATTTTGCCAGAAATGATTCCGCTCCCCTGCCTGGATTTGATGAAAATGAATATGTAAAAGAATCCCTCGCTAATGAACGGGAGTGGGATGAATTGGTTAATGAATTGCTGACGGTTCGAAAATCAAATGAATTATTATATAATTCATTGAATGAAGATCAATTGAACAGATCAGGGATTGCAAATAATTCATCTAACTATGTGCTGGGTTGGGGATACATTTCAATAGGTCATGTTGAACACCATATACAAGTGATGAAACAACGCTATTTATCAATCTAAATAAATTTTATTTGGGCAGACTTTCCTCCAGGCCTTTTGTAATTTTTGAAGGATCATCAATTGATTGTTCAACCGGTTTGTTTTTTATCATCCGCCAAATCTGAATCAATGCAGTAATTCCAAAAATACTGCCGATAATATAATTGAGTACATGTTGATTATTATTCAATTTTTCTACCAGTAATAGTCCCCCAAAAATAAAAATACAGTTGCCCAGGAAGGTTCCAATGCCAATACCGGTAATATATAAGTAGTAATGATCTTTTCGAGGCAAGAGAATTTCTTTTGTAAACAATATGGCACTCCACCCAAACCAAAAAGGAATTTGAACAGGATTCACGGCGCACATGATAACCCCTAACCAAAAACGGGGAAGTGTACTGCTTAAGATCACATTTTCATCTTCTGTTGGACTAAGCGCCGCATAAAAACTGGAAACTGCCAATGCAAGGATAATAGCCAATGTAACCCACTCCAGTATGCGCAATAATTTTTTTTGCTTTCGAACCCAATCCATTGCCACCAGTGATAATCTTACATAAATCACTTCAACTATTAAAGACCCCAATGAAAACAGCATGGCCTGCTGATATCCATTTGAAATGGAAATCTGCATAGCAGCAATGTTCAGTGTGCCCAATGGCAATGAACCTAAAAAACTCACGATCATTCCGGTGATGAAAACTTTTACCAGGGGGTGCATCCGGCAAAAATAAGATGGTGGGTTAAATTATCATCATATCAACTTATCACCGGGCTAAAATGGACAGATCAACATTTACTTCATCTGATAACGATATGCTCTTTCCACCTAAATTAAAATCCCTGCGGTTTAAGGTAAAGGTCCCCTGGAATAAATATCCTCCATCGGAGGGTTTAACTGTAAATGGAAATTTTATCTCCTTACTGATTCCTTTAATAGTTATAACACCAAACATGTACAAATGCTCGGCCGAATTGGTAAGGGTGATCTTTGTTGATTTAAAATGTAAAACAGGAAATTTTTCAACATCGAAATATTCATCTTTCATCAAATGATTATCTCTTGCTTTAATATCAGTATCAATGGATGCAGCTTTTACACTAACATCAAATTCGCTGCTTACCGGGTTTTCAGCATTGTATTGAATGATTCCTGAAAGTCCTTCAAAACTTCCGGGCGTATTAATTCCAAAATTTTTAATTACAAATTTTACTGAAGAACCTTCATCAACCGGTTTCAATGTTTGGCCGAAAGTTAATACACTAATAAAACTTATGCAGATGGTACAAATCCAATTTTTCATAATTATAAAATTGATACGGTCAACCTGTTTACAATTAACGAAACTCAGCTTCATTTGGTTGCTTGTAAATGAGAATGTTGTATTAAATTTTTTAATCAAATTTTTCCAGCATCTTAAAATGAGCTCTCGCTTTATTTAAAAAACGATAGCCTTTTAAAAATGGCCAATATGGTGTTCCATTTTCATGATTGTATTTGCTGATCTGGTATAATACTTTCCAATGCTTTAAAATTTCGGCGTAAGCCTGTAATAAAGTTTGGTCATTATCATAAATATGATTGGGTTCAGCCCCACAACCATTGAATTCAATGATTGAATAATTTTTACCTTCTTTCAATTCCGCAATAGAAGAACACTTAATATCATACCGGCCATAATAAAATTGACCGCTATACTTGCTTAGTTTATCGAAAACATCCAGCAACTGATCATCTATTTCTTTTGCCAGGCTGATAAAACGTGCACCACGGTTATGGTTACCCGCATATGAAAGATAAAAATGTTTGCCATCTTCAAGCACCCGTTCAAGCCGGTGTTCATGCCGGTGTTTCATTTCTGCCAGTCTCAATGAAGCCCTCGGATGTTTTAATATCAATTCCCATAATGTACTCTTTCCATCTCCTGTTACTTCCAGTAATTCTTTTTGAATCATTCCACTGATCACGCCCCTCTCACTTGCCGGGTGACGATAATAAAAAACACTCAGTTCAATCGGCAGTTCAATCAGTCCCTGTACGATGTATTCCACAGGCATACGTTCGTGATATTTTCTCAATTGCTCCCGGTCGTCAATTTTTCTAAAAAGAATTCCCTTCATGCCTACATCCGGCTTTACGACAAATGGATAGGTGAAGCCGTTATCAGAAATGGTTTTCTCAACTTCTTCAAAAGGGATACCATTTTGAATATAGATTGTTTGCGGGAATGTATCTGCTGGTAACTGATCATACATTTCCTTCTTACTCTCCCCTTCAAAGCCTCCAAATGTTAATGTTGGATTGGATGAACTGAAAAACCATAGTGACCTGGCTTTTATGCAATACCATATCCAAACAAAACTGATGGGGAAATATAATATTTTGAAAGGCCATTTTTCCCAATTACTGATCCTGTCCAGAAAACTTTTTTTAACCATAGCTAATCCCGCAAAAATAACCGGATTGAGGCAATTAGACAATTACGCACTTTGACAATGAGAGGAGAATGCAAAATGAAAAAAGTAAAATGAAAAACTTTATTCAATCATACTAGCCAATCAGGAATATTTCAATAATATTTTTTTTGACTTTTTACTTTTAAATTTTTACTTCGTTTCTACCTGTTTTATTGGATGCGTATATTGGGTTTACCCCGTTATTCGTTATTATTGCATTCAATAATTTTAAGGCTTACCTACAGGTTATTATATGAACATACCTACAGTTGCAGATCTATTTGCCAATGGACAATCACCTGAAATATTATTTTGGGTAGGTTGTGCGGGAAGTTTTGACCAGCGTGCCCAAAAAATCACAAAAGCTTTTGTTACTATCCTTGACAAAGTTGGCATCAATTACGCCATACTTGGAAAAGAAGAAATGTGCACCGGCGATCCGGTCCGCCGGGCCGGTAATGAATTTATGTTCCAGATGATGGCTTACCAGAATATACAGGTGCTGAATAATTATGGCATTAAAAAAATTGTAACGGCCTGCCCGCATTGTTTCAATATTATTAAAAATGAATATCCTGAATTAGGCGGCCAATATGAAGTGATCCACCACTCCACTTTTTTACAGCAATTGATTGATGAAGGAAAAGTGCGGTTAAAAGAAGGTGGACCCTACAAAGGCAAGCGAATAACATTTCATGATAGTTGTTACCTGGGAAGAGCGAATAATATTTATGATGCGCCCCGAAAAGTTTTGGAAGCTTTGGATTCAGAATTGGTGGAAATGAAACGATGCAGATCTAACGGCCTTTGTTGTGGCGCCGGTGGAGCGCAAATGTTTAAGGAAGAAGAAGCAGGAAACAAACGCATCAACATTGAAAGAAGTGAAGAAGCCATTGCCACGAATGCTTCTATTGTTGCTTCTGCTTGTCCATTTTGTAATACCATGTTGATGGATGGCATGAAAAGTGCCGAAAAAGAAGACCATGTACAGGTAATGGATATTGCTGAATTGATTGCAGCCAGTTTACAACAAGAAAATGATCCGGTGCAATAGGATGCCTTTGTTGATTTTAGTAATTTTGCGTTATGAATTTAAATTTTCAACATTTACTCCCTGCTGATTTTGCACCAACATCCCGTGTGTGGATTTACCAAAGCAATCGCTTGTTTTCACTTTCAGAAGCACTGGAAATTGAAACGATCATTGACAATTTTATTGAAAAGTGGAACTCCCATGGTGAGCCCGTTAAAGGATTCGGCACTTTGCTTTTTGGTCAATTCATTTTATTAATGGCAGATGAATCTGCTACAAGTGTTGGAGGCTGCAGTACTGATAGCTCGGTGCGTGTAATTAAAGAGATTGAAAAGCAATTCAACGTACAACTATTCGATCGGACCACACTGGCATTTTTAGTGAAAGATAAAATTGAATTATTACCCCTCTCCCAACTTAAATATGCTTTTGAAAATAATTTTATTGATGCCGATACATTCTATTTCAATAATGTGGTATTGACAAAAAAAGAATTAGAAAGTAACTGGATCATCCCCATTAAAGATAGCTGGCTGGCTAAGAAGCTTCCGGTATCATTATAATTATTAAGCCCGTTGTTCATCAGCTTTATTTCCGATGTTGACTTTTTGAGGCTGTTTTTTTTCCATTGCAGCCTGGAGTTGTGCTGTTTTAAATTTATCAATATCTATAGGATCTCCGAAAATGTAAAAAAGTTTCATTTTTAAACCTTTCGCACTTTTTACATCTTTCCACATATCAAGATATTCATGAAAATTGATGTACAAAGGATTTGCTTTATGATCTATAGGATGCGTAACACCATATCTCACTTGTTCCTCTTCCGGTTGATAAGTTCCAAAAATCCGGTCCCATATAATAAAAGTGGCACCATAATTCTTATTCATATATTTTTCCTGTGAACCATGATGCACCCTGTGATTGGAAGGTGTTGCAAAAATATACTCAATTACGGGGTGTAATTTCCTGATATACTCTGTATGCACCCAAAACTGGAACAGTACGGCAATCTGGTTTACGGTAAAAATGATGATAGGATGAAAACCGATAATGGCTACCGGCAAAAAGAAAATTAATTTTATGTGCTGTACCCAACTTAACCTGAAAGAAACGGTCAGGTTATAATGTTCACCAGTATGATGCACTACATGTGTGGCCCACCAAAATCTTTGCTGATGCGAAATGCGATGTGCCCAGTAACTGCATAAATCAAATAGAATATAACAGGGTAAAAAAGACCACCATGAAAAATACATTCTCCAGGGCACCAGGTTGTAAACCCAAATAATTATTGCGAATAGCGCCAATTTTAATGCCGTTCCAATGATCACATTACCAATCCCGACTAAAATGGAACCGATCGTTTCCTTTTTTTCATATAATTTCCTGTTTTGCCTGTAGGAAATAAACCACTCCAGTAAAACAAAAAAGAACATAACCGGTGCAGCCCATACAATAATATCCGGCGCTTTACTGTTTATGCCATCCAATTCTGCTAAAGAGATCTCAGGGGCTCCAAAAAAAGAAGTAAACTGAATAAAAAACATGCAGGTATATTATGGTCAGAAAATCAGAACCTAATTTTAAACAACTTCACAAGACTGAAATCATGTAATTTATAAAAATATATAGTTTAATTACAAAAAAATTGTGCCCTCTTTCTCTGCAAAATTGCTGATCCACTTACAAACCATCAATAATTAAATAAGCTTCTTGGTTAGCAAAATAATAAATTTGACAAATTTCAAATGAAGGAGACTCCGGGTATGGATCAAAAAAATAAACGTGTTAAGCAGGCTAAAGTGCTTAGGGTATTCAGGAAAATTCACCGGGTTACCGGGGCATTGTTGTTTGTCTTCTTTTTTATTGTAGCAATAACCGGTTTGTTATTAGGATGGAAAAAACATTCAGCCGGTCTCATACTTGCGGATACTCAATCCGGAACAAGTTCTGATCTTAAAACCTGGCTACCCATGGACAGTCTTCAATTGTTGGCTGTTCAATTTCTTCATCAAAATGTTTCACCATCCTTATCCGATGAAATTGATCGCATTGATGTAAGACCGGGAAAAGGGGTTGTAAAGTTTAGTTTCAAGAATCATTATTGGGGATTACAATTAGATGGATCAACCGGCAAGCTTTTACAAGTTGAACAGCGCCGGTCAGATTTTATTGAACATATTCATGATGGATCTATCATTGATAATTTATTAAATACAAGTGCAGGGCTTTTTAAACTTTTTTATACAACTGTGATGGGTCTCGCATTGATCCTTTTTACTGTAACTGGATTTTGGTTATGGTATGGTCCTAAACGAATGCGAAAGCATTATTAAGATGACCTGGTATTGCACTGTTGACCGGTTAAAGTTGGAATAATAAAATGATTCCCATGCCTGTTAAGCCTCCAATTATTGTAGCTACTGCATCCATAAAATCGTAGTAACCTAGCCCTGTCAGCAGGGAAAATAATTCAAAACCATAACTTACAACAATTACAACAAGCAATGTAAACAGGATGGCGATAAATAAAGATGGAAACAAAAAAATACTTACTAATTGTAAAATCAGTCCCATGATTATCCCGGCAAAAAAATGCCGCCACTTATCTGGTTCAATTTTTTTTAGCATGATGTGACCAGCTGTTTTGTTGAAATATAAATAGAAATGTTTACAAATTCATTTTCATTATTTATTGAAAATGCAGAAATGCCTGCAACAAAATATTGTTCGCTTATCTTCATAAAAATGTTTCTGCATGTTGCTGCTGGCATTATCTATTGCACCTGGGTTAGCTATTTGTTTTTATATTTTTCATAAGGATATATATAACCGCGAACCCAAGATCACTTTGCTTATCAGTTTTATATTGGGTATGCTTGCGATCATTCCCGCATTTTTAATTGAATCCCTTTTAATTCCTTTTTTTGGCAACAGTGTTCTTGCAACAGCAGTTGTGGCTTATGGCGTAGTAGGATTGATAGAAGAATTTTTCAAATTTTTGGTCGTTCGTTATTATTGTTATTCCCGAAAAAGTTTTGACGAACCTTTGGATGGGATCATCTATGCAGTTGTAGTTAGCATGGGATTCGCAACTATTGAGAATATCGGTTATGTAATGCAATATGGCTATTCAGTAGCCATTGCAAGAATGTTTTTGGCTATTCCAGCGCATGCAACTTTTGGTGTGATGTTAGGATATTTTATAGGCAAGGCAAAGTTTGAGCCAT
>CAMPGG010000104.1 GCA_946885335.1 uncultured Chitinophagaceae bacterium | reverse complement strand
GTTTAGAGGTTTAATGTTTAAGGTTTAATGGTTAATGATTAATGATTAATGGTTAATGGTTAATATTAACGCATTAAGTTAAATCTTAAGTCTTAATTCATTTTCAAATTTTCAAATTTTTAATTATTAATTATTCTCCTCTTTTGAAAAAAATACTATTCTTCATTTGCGTCTTCATTTTTGTTTCACAATTTGTTTTTTCACAGCAACTGGTAGATCGGCTTGCAACTAAAGAAACAAAAGCTCTATTTAAAAATCTTAAAAGGTTATCAAAAAATCACAGTTTATTTGGTCATCAGCATGCTACGGAATACGGGCATGGTTGGAGTGGTGATGAAAACCGCTCAGATGTAAAATCTGTAACAGGCTCACACCCCGCTGTGATCGGGGTTGACATCAGTGGTTTTTCAGGCAGACCAAAGGAGGAAATCAATAAAACAAAAGAAGCGTTAAGAAAAAATGTAACGGATACCTATAACCGCGGAGGTGTAACAACAATTTCCTGGCACTTTATAAATCCATTATCCAAAGGTGGTTTTTATTGGGTTGATTCAGTTTCCGTTCCGGCTGTCAGGTACATGATACCGGGTGGCGAAGCACATGAGCAATACAAAGCCATATTGAAAGAAGTAGGAAGCTGGGCCCATTCAGCGATTGGTGCAGATGGAAAAAAAGTTCCGATGATATTTCGTCCTTACCATGAGTTTGATGGCGATTGGTTTTGGTGGGGCAAGGCTCACGCAACACGTGATGAATTTATTGCACTGTGGAAGTTTACCGTTTCCTATTTGCGGGACAGTTTGAATGTACATAACTTTTTATATGCCTTCTCACCCGATAACAGGTTTAACAGTGAAGAAGAATTTTTAGAAAGATATCCTGGTGATGAATGGGTTGATTTGGTTGGTATGGATAACTATGGCGATATGGGCCGGGATGGATACAATTTGCCGGCCGCAACAAAAAAACTCAGGATCGTTTCTGATTATGCCCGCAAAAAAGGAAAACTGGCAGCATTTACTGAAACGGGTTTGGAGTCCATTCCGGATACAACCTGGTGGACACAAACATTATTGAAAGTGATGAAAGAAGAGGGAATGCAATTAGCTTATGTATTGGTTTGGCGAAATGATATTCAAAGTCCCACGCATTATTATGCGCCATTCCCCGGTCATATAAGTGTGCCTGATTTTATGAAATTTTATCGTGATCCTTATACGTTGTTTGAAAATGATTTGAAGCATATTTACAGGCGGAAAAAATGCCTGGGTATTTTTTAAATGCTAATATCTTACAGGAAATATACCAGAAAGTATAATAACTGGCTAACAAAGCATTAAGATGGTGTGTAAAGAAATTCTATTTTAGTGCAAATGATTTTCTAATGATGGCAGGCCATGTTGAGCGGGTAAGATCCGGTTGGTTATACTTTACTTTTTTGTTTATCCTGTTTATTTCCTGTGGTAAAGATGGTATCAGCGAACCTGCGCCTCCTGGTCCGGGACCTGTTAATCCTCCGGCTCCTCCTGCAGATACAGTCCCATCATTAACTACAGTTCGCTCCTGGCTGGTGGATAAAAACGCAACAGAACAAACAGCTGCCTTATTTTATAACCTGAAGAAAGTAGCTAAAACCCATGTACTATTTGGTCACCAGGATGATACCAAAAGAGGATATAACTGGGCAAATGAACAACACCTGCCGGCGGTATCACGGGAACGGTCAGACGTAAAAGAAGTGACCGGTGCTTACCCGGCGGTTTATGGTCACGACTTCCTTCATATCGCCAATTTCGAAGATGGAAACTGGTATGATTATGAAGAAAAAATTGCGCATGATCTTGCAGTTGATGCATACAACCGGGGAGGGGTAAATACTTTTGCCTGGCATTATTTCAACCCGGTATCAAAAGGCAGTTTTTATTGGGAACAATCACCAGTTCAGGTAGTAAGCAGGATATTGCCAGGAGGAGATCATCATGATATTTATAAAAATTCATTGAAAGAGATCGCAGATTTTGCAAAATCATTGATCGGTGCCGATGGAAAACTGGTTCCTTTTATTTTTCGCCCTTTTCATGAATTTGATGGCGATTGGTTCTGGTGGGGAAAAGCGCATTGCACATCCGCACAATATATTGCGCTTTACCAGTTTACGGTTACCTATCTGCGTGATGAACTGGGTGTACGGAATATTTTATATGCCTGGTCGCCAGACAGGGGATTTAATTCCGAATCACAATTACTGGAAAGATACCCCGGCAATAATTACGTGGATATAGTTGGTATGGATAATTACTGGGATCTGCGTACAGGCACATCTCCGTCTGTTGCTTCCGGTAAATTAAAAATTCTCTCCGATTATGCAATAAAACATAATAAAGTTGCTGCGCTAACTGAAACCGGCTTAAATAATCTTACACAAACTGATTGGTACACGCAAATGCTTTTACCCGTATTAAAGCAAAATAAGATACAGGTTGCTTACGCCATGGTTTGGGCCAACACAAAAGATGCATTCTGGACACCTTATAAAGGGCATGCGGCAGAATCGAATTTTATTAGTTTCAAAAATGATCCTTATATATTATTCGGAGATAAATTGCCTGGCATGTACCAGCTAAAATAAGTTACAAACAATTATTGCGTTTAACCAGCTACGTTATATTAAACAAAAGTTCTTACACCGGAGGAACTGTAAGAATGCCTGAATTCTTTGGGAGTGCAATCTTTTTTCTTTTTAAAAATACGGTTGAAATTAGAGATATTGTTAAACCCGCATTTATAAGCGATTTCATTGATGCTGTGCGTGGTTTCAATCAGCATCCGCGAAGCGTTTCCCAACCTGATCTCGTTCAGCGTATCAATAAATGTCTTACCTGTTCTTTGTTTAAAGAAACGGCTTAATGCTACTTCGGACATAGCTGCAATCTTGGCGGCTTCACCCAGGGTAATGGTTTTATCAAAATTATGGTTGATATAATTCATGATCAGTTCTATACGTCTGCTGTTATACGTTAGTGTCTCCATATTATTGAATGAGGTATCGGATAAGGTGCGGATATTCCTGGATGTTGACAGGTCGTGCAACAAAGACAGCAGTTCAAGTACGGAATCAAATCCACTTCTTTGGGTTAATGCATGCAGCCTCGGCATGATCACCAGTATGGTTTCTTTTGAAAATAAAATACCCCTCAAAGAACGTTCAAACATGTTGCGGACAAAAGCCATCTGGTTGCGTTGCAAAAATTTTTTATCAAACAGGTCGCGGTGAAACTGGATGGTTATCTCTTTGATTTCCTTACTGGCACAGTTATGCGTAAACCAGCCGTGCTGCAGGTTTGGGCCAACCAAAACAAGTTCTAATTCATCAATTTCCTCCACATGATCTCCAATAACCCGTTTAGCCCCTTTTGCATTTTGAATAAAATTCAATTCAAATTCATCATGGTAATGAAGTGGAAAATCGAACTCCGATTTCTCCCTGGAAAATAAAGTAAAACAATCATGCGGGGTTAATGGCGTAATTTCCCGTAACAGTTTAGGTTTCATGCATAAACCTTTTATTTGTATTTTAAATGTCGTAAAAAAAGTTTAATACAATACTAATAAAGTATCATGATGAAAAAAATGATCTGTCAGTTAAGAGTATTGATTTATCTGTGTTTAGGATGCTTTTAATACGGAATTTTATATAAATCGGTTAAATAATACAAATACAAGATAAAATAGTATCGTAGTTGTGTTCAATTTAAGAATACTTTTATTTTAAATAAGCTTGCTTTATGAGGAAATCTATTTTTCAACGAATACTGATCGTATTCATGTGTGTACTCTCCGTGCACCATTTATCAGCCCAGCAAAGAAATATTACAGGAATCATTACCGACGAGTTGGGCTTTCCCTTAGCCAATGCAACCGTGTCGGCAAGTGATGGAAGCGTTAATACAACAACTGATGATAAAGGTGCCTTCCGGTTATCAGTTGCACCCACTGTTACTGCGATTAAAATTTCTTATGTGGGTATGTTAACCCAGGAAGTATCCATTGTAGGCAGATCTAACGTAGCTATTTCAATGAAGGCAGTGGAAGGCGATTTAGATGAAGTGGTTGTTGTGGGATATGGGAGAGCCCGGCGTGCTAACCTTACTTCGGCACAAACCACAGTATCTGCTAAAGACATTGATAAAACCGTCAATACTACTATTGAACAGGCACTGCAGGGAAGAGCAGCTGGTGTTTATGTAACGCAGAATTCCGGGCAACCTGGTGGAGGTATCTCTGTAAATATTCGGGGAGTTAGTTCCTTAAATCGTACACAACCACTTTATGTAATAGATGGCGTTCAAATTCAACAGAATGAAGATGTATCGTTTGGATCCTCCAGTTCTTCCAACCCATTAGCCGGCCTTAATCCTTCCGATATAGAAGATATACAAATATTGCAGGGTCCCTCTGCCACTGCTATTTATGGTTCACGTGGCACGAATGGAGTAATACTTGTAACAACGAAACGTGGCCGCGCTGGCGAATTTAAAATCAATTATGCATACCAATACAATCTTCAGACTCCACCAAAAAGTCTTGACGTGATGAATCTTCGCCAGTATGCACAAATGGTTAAGGAATACCATGCCATTGCAGGCGGAACAACCCCTGAATATTTTCTTGATCCTTCTTTATTAGGAGAAGGAACTAAATGGCAGGAAGAATTATTTAATAATGCTGCAATGAAAAAACACCAGTTAAGTTTAAGTGGTGGGATGAATAATACTACTTATTATTTGTCAGGTGAATACCTCCAGCAAGAAGGTGTTGCGGCAGGTTCCGGATTTGATCGTTATGGATTTCGTTTAAATCTGGATAACAAACCAAGGGATTGGTTTACAATTGGTGTTAACCTGAGTTTTAATCAAACGGATGAAAATCTTACTGCCACCAACTATGGAGATGCACAAAGTCCTTTAATTGGAAATGCCTTGAGGCTTACTCCACAAATTCCTGTAAAAAATCTGAATGGAACATGGGGCGGAAGTGATCCTGTTAATGGGGCAAATCAATATGCACCTGTTAATCCTATTGCACTTGCCAGTTTGATTACCAATAATAATATGAAGCGGCAGTTTCTTGGTGGAATGAATTTGGCTGTGATGCCTTTAAAGGGTTTAACAATCAGAACTTCCTTAAATGGAAATATTGGAAATGGAGGTTCAACATATTTTACTCCTACTTATGCTATCGATCAATGGCATTATAACACTGTTTCTTCATTACAAAGCGGTACCTATTCCTCTTATTACTGGAACTGGAATCAAATGGCAGAATACAACAGGGAGATTGGTCTGCACAATTTTGGTTTAATGGTAAGTCATGAAGCACAGGAATCTGAATGGAAAGCATTAACAGCCGGAAGAACAGGATTTCTTACTAATGATATTTTTGATGTAAATGCGGGTAATCCAACGTCTGCAACCAATGGTGGTGGTACTTACCCCTGGTCAATGGAATCATATCTTGGAAGGATCAATTATAATTATGATAATCGTTACATTATAACGGGAACGTTCAGACGAGATGGATCGCCTAATTTCGGTGAAGATAACAGGTGGGGAAATTTTCCTTCTGTATCTGCTGCCTGGAGGGTGAGCCGTGAAGAATTTTTTACAGTTGATTTCATTAGTGAACTGAAATTTAGATTCGAAACCGGTTTAACCGGAAACCAGGGTACTGGTTCCGGGATATATGCACCCCTCTCAACAGGTGCCACGCCGTGGGGAACAGGTTTACGTCCTTCAACATTTACTAATTCAAAGTTGCAGTGGGAAGAAACTAAAACAAATAATTTCGGTTTTAATATCGGGTTTCTCAATAACAGATTTTCAATTGAAGGCGATTTTTATGTAAAAAATACGGACAATCTTATCATGGGTGCAAGTTTGCCATGGTATATGGGAACAAACAACAGCCCCGGTGCTGTTGGTGCTCCTCTTGTAAATGCTGGTTCATTGGAAACAAAAGGATGGAACCTTACTTTCCTGTCAACTAATATTAATAATAAGAATTTCAAGTGGGAAACAAACTTAAATTTCTCTCATTTCAAGACACTTATTACTTCACTCAATTCCGATAATGCATTTATTGACAGAACATCCTGGTGGATGAATAACTGGACACAACGAGCCGCAATTGGATATGAACCATGGTTATTCCGGGGATATATTGTAGATGGTATATTTCAGTCTGTTGATGAAATTAATAAAAGTGCCGTGCCTGTTGATAATAATGGAAACAGGCGGCCAACTGATCCTGCAACCGGCATATGGGTCGGAGATGTAAAGTACAGGGATGTTAACGGGGATAATAAAATTGATGTAAATGATGTTACCAATATCGGTAACCCATGGCCAAAATTAACAGGAGGTTTGAGTAATAGTTTTTCTTATAAAGGGTTTGATTTAAGTATATTAATAACAGGTGCTTACGGAAATGACATTTATAATTATATAGCTGCAGAAGCCAGTAATCCAAATAATATTAATCTGAGCAGAAATTTACTGGTTGATGCTACAAATTATTCAAGGATTACAACGAATGGGTCAGGTCAGCCTGTACTGGAAAATCCGCAGACTACGATTCCAAGAATGTCGAATAATCAAATTGCAAATGAAAATAACTATAGCAAGATTTCAACAAGATTTGTTGAAGATGGTTCTTATCTCAGGTTAAAGAATATTTCACTTTCCTATAATTTACCTGCCGAATTACTGGGTTATACTAAAGTTATTAAAGGATTAAGAGCAACATTAGGTGCACAGAATATTTTAACCCTTACAGAGTATAAAGGCTATGATCCCGAAGTTGGAGCCTATGTGGGTCAGGGTTCCAGTGCGCAAAACCAGGCTATAGGTATTGATTTCGGCCGGTACCCATTAACGCCAATGTATACTGCAACTATCAGTGTTAATTTTTAAACTAAGTCATATGATTAAAATAAATCGCATCCAAATTTTTACTGTGCTGTTATTATCAATTGCAGCTATGACAGGATGTAAAAAAGATTTTTTGGAAAGACCACCTTTAAGTTCGGTCGTTGATGCTAATTTTTATAAGACAGATGAACAGGTCATGTCAGCAACATCTTTGCTTTACAGTGAAGTATGGTTTGATTATAATGACAAAGCCATGTATAACCTGGGAGATTTTCGTGGAGGAACTGCTTATTCTGCATGGAATGACAGGGGTAATGTCTTGTTCAATACAACAGGAGATAATGGTGAGAACGGAGCTTCATGGCGTGCATTCTATAATGTAGTGGGACAATCTAATCTTTTCCTTTATAACATCGAAAGGTATGGTGGCGAAGATGTTTCTCCGCAAGTAAAGAAAACGGCTATTGCTGAAGCAAGATTTATGAGAGCACTTGCTTATCGTTTTCTTGTTATGAATTGGGGGCCTGTACCGATAATAGAAAATAATTTCGAAAAGCTTTTTGATTCTACCATAACTCGAAATACTGTTCCAAGTATATGGCGTTTTATTACCAGGGAAATGCGTGCAGCTGCTGAAGATTTGCCTACAACCTCAAGCCAGGAAGGGAGAATAACAAAATGGTCCGCAGAGGGTATGCTTGCAAGATTTTATCTGACCCGGGCAGGAGTTGAATCAACCGGAGGTTCACGTAACCAGGAATTTCTCGATAGCGCCAAATACTTTGCGCAAAGAGTAATTACAAACAGTGGAAAAAGATTGCTGACTAATTATGCTGATTTATTTAAATATCCATATGATAATAATGCGGAATCGTTATTCGAATTGCAATGGGTATTTGCCGGTCCGAGTGTATGGGGCACCAATAACAGTATGCCTGAATACCTCGCATTTAGTCCAGACATTTCTTTTGGTGGATGGGGAGGAGATAAGAGTGCAACATTTTGGATGCTTAAACAGTATGATGGTTTTACCGAATTACCCAATGGAACACTCAAAGGCAGAACGCTGGATCAGCGTTTGCACGCAACTTTTATGCTGCCCGGTTTTACATATCCTGAAATAACAAAGGTATCTGACAAAACAAAACTTATATATCCTGATGGTACAACCGACCAGGAATTCGCTGCCATTAAAAAATATGTAATCGGATCACCGGTAGATCTTGCAGGCATTGCATCACAACAGCGTTATCCAAATAACACTTACATGATGCGTTTGGCAGAAATGTACCTGATTTATGCTGAAGCAGAAATAGGAAATAACAGTTCTACTACAGATGCTACAGCAGTTGAATATTTTAATAAAGTGCATACCCGGGCTGGATTACCGGAATATGAAGTAGGTGGAACAAATGGAAGCGGGCCTTTAACATTGGAAGAAGTACAGCGTGAAAGATTCAAAGAATTCGCAATGGAAGGAATGGCCTGGTATGATCTCGTAAGTCTTCATTATTATAATCCAACAAAAGCATACGACATTCTTAATTCGCAGGACAGGGGTTTGTTCTCTTTTCAAACAGACCAAATGCCAAATCCTACTGAGTGGACAATTACTAAAACCTCATGGTTTGCTGATAGAACAATCAACGCAAGTTTAGGGAATTTTCGTTTACCTATTCCAAATTCAGAATTGGCACAAGCTCCCAACCTGAATAAGGATCCGGTTGATTATCCATAAACAAAAAATTACTTTTTTAATAAAGAAATTGAAACTCAAATGAAATCAATAAAAAAATTAGTACTCGGAATATTGATAACAATAGGCCTCCTGAGTATTTTCAATTCCTGCGAAAAAGAGGATTCAGAAGGAACACCTTCCATCTCCTATATAAGAATCACAAGCCCTGAATCTTCTGATTCATTACTGGCAAGCGCAGGACAAGGACAACTGATTGCAATTGTTGGCAATAATCTGGAAAACGCAGTGGAGATTTGGTTCAATGATCAGCGTGCCTTGCTGACACCAACATACATTACAAAAACTTCAATTCTTGTTGCAGTACCCAGCCAGATACCACTGAGTGTTAACAACACAATGAAGCTTGTTTTTAAAAATGGTTATGAGCTTAACCATGATTTTAAAGTAGATATCAGTGAGCCGGTTGTTAGTATGATGGATGTTGAATATGTAAAGGAGAATGAAGTTGCAGTTATACGCGGTAATTATTTTTATGCTCCGCTAACTGTTACATTCACTGGTGGTGTTGATGGCCAGGTTGAAAACCTGACTGACCAGGAAATACAAGTAAGAGTACCTGCCGGTGCCCAGCCCGGCCCCATTACTGTTAAAACAAATTTTGGTGAAACAGAATCTGAATTCTGGTTCCGTGATAACAGGAATCTGCTTATACACAACGACCCCTGGTCAGGTTGGTGGGGTGAAACCAATGTTGTTCCCGGAACTGACCCATTAGCAATCAGTGGAAATTTTACAAGAATCACGCAAAATATTGGAGCATGGGGTTGGACTGAATGGATTGGTGGAAAAGAAGACGCTCTTGCTACCAGTAAGAACCTTCCGGATGATGCAGTTCTTAACCCGGAGAAATACTTTATGAAGTTTGAGGTCAACACGCTTAAACCTTATAATGGTAACAGGATTAAGTTCATGATCGGGCAGGTAAATGGACCTGATCCAAACTGGAATGATGAACCTTATTTCTGGGAACCTCCGTTTGATACTGAAGGTAAATGGCGTACTGTAACCATTCCATTTGAGGACGTTGTTGATAACTACACAACAAACTGGGGTGTTCGTCCACAAGGTTATGGTGTAAAGATCTGGTTTCATGGTCCCGGATCTCTTGAAGCGGATATAGCATTTGATAACCTGCGGGTAGTTCCAAAAATTTCAAATTAATTAATGTTCAATCTAATAGTATGCTTCAACAAATAAATACCAAATTGATTGCGCTGATATTTCTTTTTATGTCGGTTGTATTGATATCGTCCTGTGAAAAGGACGAGGATTCAGGACCCACAAAAGTCGAACTCCTTAGTTTTGGTCCAACAGGTACAAATCATGGTGATACTTTAAAATTTATTGGTAATAACCTGGACAGAGTGACATCAATAATATTTACAGGTACCAATGCAACAGTAGAAAAAAATGCATTCATTCAGCAAGATTCAAAACTCATTTTATTGCTGGTGCCAGAAGGTGCAGAAAAAGGATATGTGACTTTGAAAACACCGGAAGGTGATATCATTTCAAAAACGCAGTTAAACCTGGGCGTTACTGTAGTTGTCAGTTCAATAACTCCAGAAGCCAGGCCAGGCTCCAATATTACGCTGACAGGTAATTTTCTTAATTGGGTAGAGAGTATCAGCTTTGCTGAAGATAAATTAGTTGAAACTTTTGTCAGTCAATCACTGAATGAATTGGTCGTAACAGTACCTGATGATGCACAAACAGGTCCATTGATTCTGAAATATGGTGGAACCGATTCCACTTTTATGGAAACTGAAGAT
>CAMPGG010000103.1 GCA_946885335.1 uncultured Chitinophagaceae bacterium | reverse complement strand
CATTTATAATATGTCCCAGAAATTAAATAACCATATTAATTTTTACTGAATTCACCATACCGGCTGAAGGTTCTACTTCATGGAAAATCGTATAAATTCTAGGGTAAACACTTAACAATATTTGTAATAGATGAGCGTTTTTTTGTGCAAGCCCTTGGTTTGACCTGTTTTGATCTGCGTAAAAGCCGAAAAATTTCATTGGATTTTACGAGATCCTTTTCAAATTAAGTGTAATCACTAACTGCCAATTCCTATGAGCCACAAAACCATCTCTTTTGCTTTTGCATGTCTATTATCGGCATTTTTCAGCATTAATATATACGGACAGTCCTTCGGAGCCAATGCTTCAGCAGTTTCATTGTCTGACTGTACTGAAAGCAGTTTCTATAATACAACAAGCACCGGTGCACATTTAATTGGCCCCGCGGATCATGTTTTTGATAACACTAACCTTGGCGCCTACACGCAAAATTCCGGCAGCCTGGTTTTAAGAGGAGCCGAAGTCAGGACATTTAAAACTCCCGGTGTCGCCAATGTTTGCAATGTTCGTATGTATTATCGTTCCTATCTTTCAAGTGCCACACCAGGTGCTTTCAGCATCATGGAAATTCCTTTCCTGGATGATTGCGACGTTCCGAACGGTGCATATACATCCGGTGGCCCTTGTGCAGAAGGTGATAAAAAATGGCGGATCGTTATTGCAGATGGCATAACAACACCTTATGCACCTGTTGATCTTACTACCAAAGCAGCGGGTAATTATATTCTGGAAGTCTATTTTGAAATTACCGGTTCATCCACTTCCACAACAGCTTGTGATGAAACTATTCTGTTGAATAATGGTGGCGACAATTATAAAGCAACTTTTTCTATTCAATCACCTGTACTTAGCAGCACCAACCCAACAACATGTAATGGCAACGAAGGATCTATAACCATTAGTGGTCTGGTGGCCGGTTCCACCTATTCACTCAGTTATATGGATGATGATGTAATGGTTGGTCCTGCAGATCATACGGCTAACGGAGCCGGACAAGTGATTTTGAATGGGTTGAATGCAGGCATTTATTCAGGTTTTTCTTTACTGGTCAATGGATGTTTAACTGAATTAAACACCGGGCTAATTTTATCGAACCCTGTATTTACTCCAACCTTTAATAAAATAGCATCTTTTTGCGCCGGGTCCACAGCTCCGTTATTGCAAACTACATCGAACAATGGTGTTACAGGTAGCTGGTCGCCTGCTGTTATTGATAACCAGGCATCCGGAACGTACAGGTTTACTCCTGATCCGGGACAATGCGGAATTCCTGTAAATATCAATGTGGTTGTTAACCCTATCCTCACGCCTACTTTCAACTTTGGAACCGCCATTACAATTTGTGGTGATGCGCCTGTTCCTGTTTTACCCACTACATCAACAAATGGTAAAATAGGTAGCTGGAGTCCATCGGTAATTGACAATCAAAATTCCGGAACATATACTTTTACGCCTGCTACAGGCCAATGTGCTACAACTGCTACACTAACAGTTACAGTTAATCCAAATATAACACCCACATTCAACTTTGGAACGGCATTAACGCTTTGTGCGGATGCAACTGCACCAACGCTTCCAACAACGTCTGCTAATAATATAACCGGCACATGGAGTCCATCAACCATTGATAACCAGGTTTCCGGGACATATACTTTTACACCAACAGCGGGATTATGCGCTACCTCAACTTCGTTGTCCGTAACCGTTAATCCTAACCTGGTACCTACTTTTGATTTTGGAACTACACTCACAGTTTGTGCTGGTGGTATTGTTCCCCATTTGCCTAATACATCTGAAAATGGTATTACCGGAACATGGAACCCTGCTGCTGTAAGCAACCAGGCTTCCGCAACTTATACATTCACACCAACAGCCGGTCTGTGTGCAACAACGGCAATCTTTACGGTAACGGTTGAACCGAACATCACACCAACATTTGATTTTGGCACATCACTAACCATTTGTGCCGATGGAGCTGTTCCAGCTTTACCAACAACATCCGTCAATGGAATTACAGGTACCTGGAATGCGGCTACAGTTGATAATCAAAATTCAGGAACCTATACTTTCACCCCCACTGCCGGTCAATGCGCAACCAATGCAACATTTACTGTAACTGTGAATCCAAACATCACACCCACATTCAGTTTTGGCACTTCATTATCCATTTGCGCTGATGCAACAGCACCTGCGTTGCCAACAACATCATCTAATAGTATTACCGGAACATGGAGTCCTTCAACAATTGATAACCAAAATTCAGGGACTTATACTTTTACGCCAACAGCGGGCTTATGCGCTACTTCAACTACGTTGTCCGTAACCGTTAATCCGAACATTATTCCAACATTTGATTTTGGAACGGCTATAACCATCTGCGCAGGCGATGATGCCATTCCTAATTTAAAACCTATTTCAACGAATGGAATCTCCGGCACCTGGAATCCCTCCGAAGTCAGTAACACAAGTTCCGGCATTTATACTTTTACTCCGGCTGCCGGAATTTGCGCCACCCCAATAACATTTACTGTAACAGTGAATAATAATGTAATTCCAACTTTTGATATTGGAACAACTTTAACCATTTGTGAAGGAGGAACCGTACCACTATTACCTGCTACATCTGAAAACAACATTACAGGAACATGGTTTCCTTCAGAGATCAGTAATACAGCTTCTGATACTTACACTTTTCTGCCAGCCGAAGGCTTTTGTGCAACAATGGCAACTTTTACAGTTACTGTAACTCCCAATATAACACCAACATTCAGTTTTGGTACAACACAAACGATATGTGAAAATGCCACAGCTCCTGTATTACCGGCAACATCTTCAAACAATATTACCGGCACCTGGAACCCTGCCGTTGTCAGTAACCAGGTTTCGGGCAGCTATACATTTACACCAGATGCGGGTCAATGTGCGACAACCGCAATATTTACCGTAACGGTAAATCCGAATGAAATACCCACATTTACTTTCGGAACATCACTAACCATTTGTGCCGGAGCAACCGTGCCTTCATTACCTGCAAATTCTGAGAATGGTATTTCAGGAACCTGGAGCCCGGCTACAGTTGACAATCAAAACTCAGGAACTTATACTTTTACGCCCGGTGGTGGATGTGCATCACCAGTAACTTTTAATGTAACGGTTACGCCTAATGTATTACCAACTTTTGATTTTGGAACTTCGCTAACGATCTGTGCTGAGGGAACTGTTCCAACTTTACCTACCACATCTGTTAATGGAATTACCGGGACATGGAACCCTGCAGTTGTCAGTAACCAGGCATCCGGTACTTATACATTTACACCAACAGCAGGTATATGTGCAACAACTGCAACATTCAATGTTACTGTTAATCCGAACGTGGTGCCAACATTTGATTTCGGCACTTCGCTCACCATTTGTGCGGAAGCAACAGCACCTGCATTGCCAACAACATCAAACAATAATATTACCGGAACATGGAGTCCTTCAACAATTGACAATGAAAATTCCGGCACCTATACTTTTACACCAACAGCGGGTTTGTGTGCAACCACTGCAACGCTAACGGTTACCATTAGCCCAAATGTAACACCTGCATTTAGTTTTGGATCATCCCTGACTATTTGTGCCGGCGAAACTGTTCCTTCATTACCAACAACATCTGACAATGGTATTACCGGAACCTGGAGCCCGGCTTCTGTAAGCAACCAGGCCTCCGCAACCTATACATTCACACCCACAACCGGGTTATGTGCAAACGGTTTCACTTTTTCAGTTACCGTTACACCTAATACAACACCAACATTTACATTTGGAACCACGCTGACGATTTGTGCGGAAGATTTTGTTCCTGTTTTACCTTCTACTTCAGAAAATGGCATTACAGGTACCTGGAATCCAACAGAAATAAGCAAACAAGCTTCCGGGGTATATACTTTTACGCCTGCTGCAGGTGTTTGTGCAACGACCACAACATTTACGGTAACAGTAAATCAAAATGTACTGCCAACCTTTGATTTTGGAACAACATTGACTGTTTGTTCTGACAGCACCGTACCGGAATTACCAACAGTTTCAACCAACGGTATTATCGGAACATGGAGCCCGGCAATTATTGATAACCAGGCTTCAGGCACCTACACCTTTACGCCTGTAGCCGGATCATGCGGCACCATGACTACTCTTACTGTGACCGTAACACCTAGTGTGGCACCAACATTTGACCTGGAACCAACCTTAACGATTTGCACGGGTGGCGATGTTCCTGCTCTGCCAGGCACATCTACCAATAATATAAATGGAAGCTGGGAACCTGCCATCATTGATAAACAGGCATCCGGTGTGTATACATTTACACCCGATGCAACACCTGAACAATGTATTGGTAAATTTACCCTGACCGTTACCGTGAACCCTATCCTGGAACCAGCATTTGATTTCGGAACAACCTTATCTCTTTGCCGTGGAACAGCAGCACCTTTGTTGTCCACCACTTCTGCAAATGGAATTGAAGGTACCTGGAGTCCTGCTGAAATAAGCAACCAGGCTTCAGGAACATATACGTTTACAACAACACCCGGCCAATGTGCTACAGGAGGAACTACCCTGGTGGTTACTGTTAATGATATTCCTACAGTTAACCAGGTTTCTGATAATACGGTGAATGATGGAATGACCATACCGGTTACCAATTTATCAGGCACTCCTTCCAATATTGTTTATAACTGGACCAACTCGAATCCTGCCATTGGTTTAGCAGCTTCCGGTACCGGCAATGTTCCATCGTTTACTGCAACCAACCAGGGAAATGCTCCTATCAGCGGAACCATCACCGTTACGCCAATGAACAATGGCTGTGCCGGCACGCCGCTGAATTACCAGGTTACCGTTAATCCTTTGGATAAAGATGTTTTTGTACCGAATGTATTTACACCAAATGCAGATGGAAAAAATGATATCCTGTATGTGTACAGCAACTATGTAACCCAACTGGAGATGAGGATATTTAACCAGTACGGGCAGGAAATTCACATGATCAATAATATAAGCCGTGGCTGGGATGGTACACACCGCGGCAAACATCAGCCGGTTGGCGTTTATGTATATACGTTACGTGCCGTACTGACTGATGGACGGATCATTAAATCAAAAGGATCAATCACTTTATTACGATAAATTAATAATGCAACCATATTCTATATTATCACGGATAATAAAAAACCGAAACTAACACAGATGCAACTACGCGGATATATCACAGCTTGCCTGTTGATGGCAACGATTCAACAATCGCTTGCACAAACAGACCCCCACTTCACCCAGAACTATACATTCCCGATGTATATAAACCCGGCTATGACAGGCGGAAGTGACGGCGAATACAGGGTTTCTGCCATCTACCGGAGTCAATGGGGAGGTATTGGAAATCCTTATCGAACTACCGGTATCTCATTTGATACGCGAACCGATAAAAACATTTCCCTGGGTGTCAACCTGCTGAATCAATCAGCCGGAGACGGTGGTTTTAATTATTTTAATACTTATGCATCCGTTGCATATACCGGGGTTAAATTCGGCACCAACAATGAACACCGGATGGTGTTCGCCATGCAGGCCGGTTTAATCAATCGACGGGTTGATCAATCCAAATTTAAATGGGGTGAACAGTGGAATCCTATCACCGGCTATAACGCCAACAATGCCATTACAGAAAGTTTTGCATCCACTTCCGCAACTACACTGGATATGGGAACCGGCGTTTTGTATTATGACGCTTCACCCAATAAAAAATACAATGCTTTTGGTGGATTATCATTCTTTCATATCAACAGGCCCAAAGACCCGATCATTTCAGAAGAAAGTGTTGAATTGAATACGATACCGCTTCGTTATGTTTTGCATGGAGGTGTAAGCATTAATATTTCTGACAGGGCCAGCATTGTTCCGCATTTTTTATTTAACCAGCAGGGCTCTGCAAATGAAACCATGTTGGGTACTTACGTGCAATTAAATGTGAATGAAGAAACAGATTTGATGTTGGGTGGATATTATCGCTACAAGGATGCTATTGCTCCTTTTGTTGGCGTTGATTATAAGGATTTCATTTTCGGGTTAAGCTATGATGCCAACACATCAAAACTGGGTAACATGGCCAGGAATATCAACAGTTTTGAACTAAGTCTTTCATATATAAAAAGAGAAGGAACAAAAAGCATTTTTGATTTTATCCGCTGCCCGCGACTTTAAAATTAAATGCAGCATGTGCGCTGGTAATCTTTACCCCAAAAAGTTTGAGCAACTATTATGAATAACATTCTAACGCTACGAAACAAATACCTGCAACAGGAAATTTCCTGTATGGCAAAAACCATTATCAACAGGTTTTTAATATTGCTTGTTGGTTGTATATCCATTTTGCAAGCCACGGCCCAATCGGATAAACGACTCGAATTGGCCGACAAGTATTTTGCCGCCGGCGATTATTACACCGCTGCGGGTTTATATGAGCAATTTCTGCATCCTGCCAAAAAAGAAATTGAACCTACTGGTTTTCCATTGAATTCTAAAAAGAACCGGGAAGGAAAAATGGGCGATCAAACAAGATCCGGTATACTTTACAAACAAGCAGAAAGTTATCGCCTCGCAAACTACTGGACAGAGGCTTCGTCCCGTTACCTGGCTTATTTCAATGAGGATAAAGAAAAAAATGCAAATGGATTATACTGGTATGCCGTTTGCCAGCGAAGCCTTGGAAATTATTCAACAGCGGAAGAAAGCATAAACCAATTTTTAAATTCTTATGCAGCAGGCAATTCATTTAAACAAGCCGCTGAAACTGAATTGGCAACCCTTCAATTTATAAAGAGCCAGCATGCAAGACCAGATTCCAGCCTGTATAAAATTCAAAAGATCAATACAGCGTTTGGAAATGAAAAAGGAATTTTTGCACCTGTTGCCATTACACAAAACCAGTTTTTATTAACCAGCACCGAAAAAGATTCAGTGTATGTTGAAGGTGTTAATCCTTATCATAACAGGTTGTATACAGCTACCAGGAATAATGGTGGATTGCAAAATATTGAACCTGTCAACATCATAAATCTGGATGCATCATTAAACCAGGGTGCTGCCATGATCAGTGCGGATGGCCAATATCTTTATTATACACAGTGGATAAACGAAAATGGGAAAAACTTATCGGCCATTTATTATTCCACCAAAAATGAAAATGGATGGAGCCAGCCGGTTAAACTGCCTTTCATCAATACAGAAAATTTTAGCAGCAAACAACCTTTTAGTTCTGCTGATGGTAAGTATTTATTTTTTGCATCTGACAGGCCAGGCGGATATGGTCAATTTGATATCTGGTATGCAACATTAAATGCAGATGGCAGTACGGGGGAACCGGTAAATGCGGGCTCCGGATTAAATACAGCAGGCAATGAACAGGCACCATACTATCATGTAAATACCAATAGCCTGGTATTTTCTTCAGACAGAACGCCAGGTATGGGAGGCTATGATCTTTTTGTTTCTAACGGAAAAGAAAAGCAATGGACAAAGCCAGAAAATATGGGTCATCCTGTAAATTCTTCCCGTGATGATCTTTACTTTTTTGCAACTGCCGGCGAATCATTATTGCAGGATGCGATTATTAGTTCCGATCGCGGATCGGGTTGTTGCCTGGAGACTTATGCCGTGAGCAAAACACCAAAAAAGAAAGTCATTACTGGTATGGTTATAGACTGCCGCAATAATTCACCGGTTGAAGGAGCAGAAGTTATCATGAAAGATGTTGCCGGTAAAAGTTTACGAACCAACACAGCCAGCGACGGATCATTTAAGTTTGATTTAACCAGCCCGGTTAATCAGCAACAATTTTTTGTTACAAAAGATTTATACAATGAAGTAACAGAACAAATCAATATTGCGAAAAACGATGAATCACATTGGCAAACGGATGTATTGACCAATGCCACCATCTGTATGGAAAAGAAACTGGTTATTAAACCAGAAACGGTTGTAAGTGTTTATTTTGATTTTGACAGAAGTGATCTGAAGGAACGTGGTCTAGAACAACTGGATTCCATTTACCATGTTTTATTGGCAGATACATTAGCGACTATCCAGATCTCGGGTTATACCGATGGCCTTGGATCGGAAGAATACAATAAAAAATTATCTGACAGGCGTGCCAAGTCTTGCGCCGATTACCTTGTGTCGAAAGGTATTGACAGCAGCAGGATCACTTTTGAATCATTCGGTGCCTGTTGCCCGGTAGAAATGGAGTTGATCAATGGACGTGATAATCCTGATGGCAGAAGTATGAATCGCAGGGCATTAATAAATATTACTAAAGATTAATTGCTTAAAAAGTTTTCGGTAGAATTTTTGTTAGGATATACAGTAACCCCGGGTTGGATCCGGGGTTTTTTATTTAGTATTTTCTTTTGGCTTCATCAGCAATGCAACGAGTCCCAGGATCGGGCCTATGCTTAACAACATAAAAATATATTTACCAAAATAAGATCCTGCAAGGTTAATGAATTGAATGCTGATAATGGTGATTGAAAATCCGATGCAGTTCACAATAGTTAATGATGTGCCACGATATTCCGGGCTTGCATTGTTTGCGACAAGGGTTGAAAATAAAGGAGAATCTGCAACCACCACCATCCCCCAAAATAACAGGAAGATGATGAGTACATTAACCGGCACCACAAATAAAAGCCAGGGTGAAATTAGACAGCATATACAGGAAAGAAATAAGCAGATAGTGGCCAGCTTTTTCACACCTACATCATTCGATATCCACCCGCTGATAAAACAAGCCAGTCCACCGGATGCAATGATGAAAAATGAAAGCAAAGGGATATCAAAATTTTCACCAGGAAAATTTTGCTGGTAAGTAAATAACATCACAGGGACAAAAGCCCAAAATGTATATAACTCCCACATATGACCGAAATAACCAAATGCCGCGGAACGAAATTGCCGGTCACGAAAACTGATTAAAAAAGTTTTCCAGTTAAATTGGTTGCTTTTTTTCCTGAACGGTCCGTCAGGCACTCCCAGCAGGATAATGAAACCGCCCAGCACGGACAAAAAAGACGTTGTAATGATGACCAGTTTCCAGGGTAAATGACTGGTAAAATTTTTCAATAAATGTGGAAAAGCGGTTCCTAAAACAAGGGCACCCACCAGCAAACCCAGGGATTTTCCCAAGCCCTTTTGAAAATAATCGGATGCAATTTTCATCCCTACAGGATAAATACCTGCCAGGAAAAAACCGGTGGCAAAACGAAAAAGTAAAATGCCGGCACTTTCATTTCCAGGCAATAAAACACCCAGGTTAAATAATGCGGCAAGCAGCGAACTGGCAAAGAATACTCTTGATGGAGAGAAACGGTCTGCAATGGTAAATAATGCAAATACCAAAGTGCCGGAAATAAATCCAAACTGCACCGCGCTGGTAATATGTGCCAGGTAACCGGCGGGCAAATCAAATGCTGTAATAATATCCGGAAGTACGGCATTACCCGCAAACCATAGTGAGGTACTTAAAAACTGGGCGACAACGATGAATGGTAAAATTTTATTCATGGGTTGCGGGAACTGGATGAATATTATTCGGTGCAAAATCCTTCACTTGCTTTATTTTCTTCAACAACAAAAAATTTATTATAAAAACACTGATCATGGGAATGAACAGGATTGAAAAGTAAATCAAATAAGAATCGGTTCTGAAAGGCCCCGGAATTTCCTGGATAAAAAGACCGTTTCCTGTGGGGCCCGAAGAGAAAATAAAATTTTGGGTAAAATTCCATCCCAGGTGAATGGCGATTGGAATATACAGTGATAATGTTTTTGCATATGCGTATGCCAGTAATAAACCCATGATACCTGTAGTTAAAAACAGGAATATCATTTGGGTAATATTTCCAAATGCATTCATTGAAAACCAGTGATAAATACCAAAAGCGATGGCTGAAATAATGATGGCTTTTGTTGATCCGATTTTCCTGATCAGGATATATAAAATAACTCCGCGAAAGATCAGTTCCTCAAACAAAACGGATTTGATATTCCACCAAATACCTTCTAATGCCAAACTGGAATTTAAAGCAGGATTAATGATCCAGGCCTGGTGCGTTAAAACCATTTTCATGATGAAACCAGAGGCACAGCATAATCCTGTGATGATAAAAAATAAGATAAAATGAACAAGCCTTTTCTTTGTTGGATAAAACCCTAAAACTTCTAATCCTTTCTTATAAAAGACCCATGCCAGCAACCATGAAATAGCAAGTTGTACAAGAATTCCTATCATTAAATTTTAATAATTGAATGAGCAGCAAAGTAAACTATAATCTTTTAAGAATTTTAAGATAGAAAATACTTTGAAGTAAAGGGAGAAAGTTTTAAACCAGTTGTATATTTTTTGCATGGATAGTGATCCTTTCATACCGTTCATCATTAACCGCATATTTATGTGATCGGGCAGCATGCAATA
>CAMPGG010000102.1 GCA_946885335.1 uncultured Chitinophagaceae bacterium | reverse complement strand
AAAATAGCCATCACACCAAATCCGCCACCTCCGCTGGTTACAACCATCTTGTCGTTTTGTGGGTACACGCCATCCACATGAAATCTTTCCCTGGCTAAGCCACTGTTTGGTTCAGCACCATCCCAGAAATATTGAAAAGTTCCTTTTTGCACCGCGGTATAAATGCTGTCCATATCCGCAGGGATCGAATGAATGTTTTTGCCGGAAGTGGATTTGGGAGGATTACTGCATGCATTTAAAAATATTATGCTGAAAAAAATGGCTGTCAGGTAAAAGATTTGTCTCATGGTGTATGATTTTTTTCAAGATGTTTAAACAATCAGATTTAAATCGTCATCATAGATTAGGACTTTGAAAACCAAGGTTTGTCATGCCTGATTTAATTTCCGGTACGCTCATAAACAAATCCCAAATTAATCCTGTTCTGTAGTTTTCTATCATGATGATAATTGGTCCCTGGTCAATAGCCAGGAATGAATTAGCAAACCATTGGTCATGTAATGAAAAAGCATCCACGAACCCATACTCTTTCCATAATTTATCACCCAAAACATAATAATAAAATTTTAATGCGGCCAAAGATTGATCGGGTGTATATGGAAAAGATGATAAGGCGGCGGTTGGTGCAATAACGCCTACATCATTTGTTGGTGAACTGGCTGTATACCCATTTTGAATATCGCTGGCCGTAAGTCCCCAAACTGAATCGCTGTAACCGAAATAATTTTTTGGATTCGATTGTACGTATTTATAATTTATCAGGGTATGGTTTGTATTCTGTTGCCAGTAGTCTGCATAAACATCTGTCAAATCTTTTGGATTGATTCCAAGAAATGAATAATGGGAAAAGAAAAGCGGGCCACCCTGTGCAGGACCTAACGGTAATGCATGACTGTAATAGGTGTTGCCATTCTTCATTCCGCCGTTAGATGCCCACCCATTATCATAAACTGATTTTGGAATAGCGTGGGTAGGGGAGGATGCAGCCAGTACATAAGTTATCAGGCTCTCGTTCCAGCCTTTTATTTTGTGATTCATTTCCCAACCATAGTTAGGGCTCCAGTGCCAGTACAAAACATCTTCATTATTCTTTCTGAACCAATCCCATTCAACCCGATGCCAGATTGTGTTGATGTCATTGCGCAAGGCAGTTTCGGCTGCATCATTCCCATCAAAATACTGGCGGGCAGTTAATAAACCAGCCACTAAGAAAGAGGTTTCAACCAAATCTGCACCATCATCTTTTGCACTGAATGGCATGACTGCACCGGTATTGCCATTTAACCAATGCGGAAAGGCGCCATGAAAATGCTGTGCAGTATTTTTTAAAAATCCAACAATTTTTTGCATTCTTTCCAACCCCTCGGCACGGGTAATAAAATTTCGTTCAATGGCCACCGGTAGTGCCATGATGCCAAAACCCGAACCACCGGTTGTAACCAGGTCACCAGAAGTATTTCTTTCCCTGGCCAGCCCGCTGTTTGGATGCGCAAAATCCCAGAAGTATTTAAAAGTTTGTTGTTGTACAAGCGTTAACAGCGCCTCATTGGTGATTATGGGAAATTTATAGGTTGAATCAAGTTTGGTAAGAAATGAAAAGTTGAAAGCGCTTTGTAAATTTCCTCCCGACTTTGATTGCAATCCTGTTGTTACTGAAATGTTATGCCTGGTTAAGAATTTTAAAGGTGTGTTCGGAACGATCACAATTGTACTATCGCCATTTTCCAGTTTAGTACTAAATCCAATGCTGGTTCCGGATTTATCGGTGAATGAGATATTTTGCTGAACGGAACTGCTTTGTATCGGCGCTTTAAATTTTATTTTAATAGAAGGAGAGATGCTTGTATTTCTATATTCTGATAAATTGTTTACACCATCAATGCTGGTTGATTGCATGCCAAAAGATGCGGGGGCCGGCGTTGGAGGAGCGGGGGCAGGTTCCGATGAACTTTTCGAGCAACCCAAATAGAGCAGGCAAATAATGGACTGGATTATTATAATATGTAAACTTTTCATGTAATATTTATTCATTCATCTGCCTATTACTTTAAACTTATCCCAGATGCAGAACTATCTTTAATTTAATTGCATAAAAATCATGCTATCATTATTTCTCGCAATCATTAACAAGTTTCGCTGATCATTCATTCTAATCCATTTTAAATCCCTGACCTGTCCCTTTATATTTGATAAAACCTGTTGTGGTATATGCTTTATTTTATTATCCCGGGTTATAGAGAACAAAGACATAGGCTGGGCATCATATCTACCTTCATAAGGTATCACATCAAAAAAATTTCCACCAGCAACGAAAGCTTGTTCTTTATTATCGTTTTTGTAAATTTTTTGGAAAGCAAAAATTGGTGCCAGTTGCAATGACGCCGGAAGATCGTGAATAACAAAATTTCCCTTTCCATCACCATAACATACTACTGATCCTAATCTTTCGGCTGTAAATGGTTTTACGGTGTCGATCCACCCATAAAAAACTTCCTTCATAGGCACACCTGCATAATCTCCATACAATAAATAATGCTTTCTTAAAAGAGGCAATGGTCTTTCCACTTCATCCTTCGCCAGGAACGGAAATTCAGTTCCATTTAAAGTGTATGATAATAGCTGTTCTGTTTTTCCATTATTATCAAAATCTCCTACATACATTTTTAGCGGACCGTTTTTGCCACTCCAGAATTTATTGTTCCAGCCCCAATTACCGGCTAGTATGTCTGTATGACCATCACCATTTACATCATCAATCAAAACAGTTTGCCAAAGCCCGGTTGATTTATCAATGTCTTTGGATTGGAATTTTCCATTCTTGTTCATGAAAATTTTTAAAGGCATCCATTCACCGGTAATTACCAGGTCATTCCATCCATCTTTATTTAGATCTGAAAATGAAGCAGCCGTAATGATGCCAATATTTTGTAATGATATCGTTTGCTCCGTGGCGATCGAAAAATTTCCTTTACCATCATTTAATAATAAATGTGATGTTTGGGGTATGCCGTAAGCGTTAGCATCTGCCAGGGTCCCGATAAAAATATCCGTATCACCATCATTGTCTATATCGGCGGCGGCAACACATGATTTGTTTGAATAAATAGCTGGTAATGCTGTTGATTTTGAAAAATTACCCTTACCATCATTCATGTATAAACGATCCAGCAGAGCGGGATGATTTCCCGAATATTCATTGCCACCACTGGCTACATACAGATCGGGGTGCTGGTCACCATTAGCATCAAAGAAGATGGCATCTACATCTTCTGCCATTGCATCATTATTAAAATCATTGTTACCAGCGGGTAGAAAGCTGTTATTTTTTTGCTGGATAAATAACCTGCCGGCTTGTCCTTTTGCGCCGCAGGTATATAAATCATCCAAACCATCACCATTGATATCTGCGATAGCTGTTTTAGGTCCCCTGGTTGATTGTGCATGGGGAATCAGGTATTGAAAACTATAGTCATCAAAATTATTTTCCTGGTGCTTCCATGGAATATTTACTTGCCTGGTAATGTCATTGAATAAGGCATGTTCTATAGGGAAGAAAGAATCATATTTAAAAATGCCTGATGCATCTTTTTCATTTATTGTTAATGGTTTATTAGCCGGTATATTTTTTACTAACTGGTATTTTTGATTTGGCCATATAACCAGGAGGCTGTCAATATTTGTCAATGAATCTAATCCAAAATGCAGTCTTGCATCAGAAGAAGATTGAAATCCTCTTGTTAACATCAGTTGCTGGTATTGCAATCCTGATTTTGTAAATAGGTATGCTTTTGCGCCTATGCCAAAAGTATTCATACCAGCACCTTTAAATGAAATGGTAATATTATTTTTTGCCGGTGCGTTATTTTTTAAAATAACTGCAGGTGCATTTATGGCATTGATAACAAGATCAAGGTTCCCATCATTATTAAAATCCGCATATGCGGCACCGGTATAATAACCTTTCATTTTGGAAGTCCCCCAATCTTCGCTAACATCTGTAAATTGCAAATCGCCATCTCCTTTAAATAAAAAAGGATAGGAGCTGCCTTCCGGCATTTTTTCCAAAGCCAGCTGGTCTAAATTATTATTACCGGTCATTCTTTTTTGTGATTCGAGACTGGAAACAAATTTGATAAAATCAAGGTCGACCGGGCGTTGCAGAATTCCGCTTGATACAAATAAATCTTTTTTACCGTCATTATCCAGGTCAGCAAACAGCGGTGCCCAACTCCAGTCCGTTGCTGAAACTCCACTTAACAGTGCTGTTTCACTAAAGCTGTTGCCATTCCCATTATTACGTTGTAAAACGTTTTTCGAATATTGATGCTGGTAACCGTTATCCGTTAGTTTTAATTTATAAATATCAGGGTTCTCATCACTTCCATATGTTTTGAGAACTTTTTCATTTGCGGGCAGCATGTCGACAGTAATTATATCCAGTTGCCCATCATTATTATAATCGGCTATATCATTACCCATGCTGAAACGGGAATAGTGCCCGAAAACTTTTGCACCCGATTCGGAAAATGTGCCATCCCCATTATTTAAATAGTAGTAATCGTTTTCATGAAAATCATTTCCTACATAAATATCAACCCAGCCATCATTATTGATATCGGAAACAGCTAAACCAAGTCCATAGCCTAAACTGCTTTGAAAAATGCCTGCTTCTCTTGAAACATCTGTAAATTTTTTTACAGTGGTATTCATATCATTGCGATACAACCTGTCACCTGATAAACTGTCAATTTTTCGCCGGTTAATTGTATCAACTATATTGGCATGAGGTCTTTCAGAATGATTTAAAAGATAGCAATCCAGGTCGCCATCCCGGTCATAATCAAAAAAAGCAGCCTGGGTTGAAAATCCTGAAAAATCAAGTCCATAGATAGCTGCGCTTTCTGTAAAACTCAAATCGCCATTATTGATAAAAAGCTGGTTGTGACCCTGCAAACCATGAACATTGCTTACTGCTGAAACATACAAATCCAGGTATCCATCACCGTTAATGTCGGCCATGGTTACACCGGAACACCAATCAGCGGTACCTGCCACAGAAGCTTTATCTGTAATGTCTTCAAATTCAAAATTCCCTTTGTTTAAGTATAATTTATTTGCCCCTTTGCTATTCGCGGTAAAGTAAATATCCGTTAACCCGTCATTATTTATATCGCCAGTTGCAACACCACCACCGTTATAATAGTAGATGTAATAAAGAATATTGAAATTTTCGCGTTCAGGTAACTGGTTTGTGAATGTGATGTTTGTTTTTGATGAAGACAGTGTTTCGAACATTGGCTTTTGCTTATTACATTGCCAGCTAAGTATAGCTATTAATGCAAAAGCAGGTATGGTAAATTTTATTTTAATAAGATTTATTTTAAAATTAAACATATCAAAAGCCGGAGATTTATAACAAAAATGATAGCATAATCTTTTTTGTTTCAATAAGTATTAAAAAGATATGGTTCTGGAAGATAAAAAAAATGGGTTGCAAATTTTCTGTTGCAACCCATTAGCTTATTAAAAGAGAATTATAATTTATTTGTGTGCAAATTAGCTACTTCAGCAGGCGTCAAAGCTTTGGTAAAAATGCGGAACTGATCCAGTGCACCATTAAATGATTTTGCCCAACCCTCAGCGCCGTGATTAGCAAGTGTTGGTGAAACCTGGAATGCAAATGTACCGAGTGTAAGTCCTGTAACATTCTCCCAGACCAATGGCCCGTAGTTTCCGCCTCCCAAAACTTTTTTATTAACCGTTGTTGGCTGACCATCAGCATACACTGTCAATTCGGAAGTAGCGGCGTTATATGTAATGGCTATGTGGGTCCATTTGTCCAGCGCACCAGGTATTTTAACTTCTGTCCACTCTTCCCCATTACCACTTGCAACACCCGCATTATACATGTGAATTTTGATAAAAGCTTCCGAACCATTATTCAGATTTTCAAGGAACACTTCAAAATTGCCCCAAAATTCAGTGCTTTTAGATATAGCGAATAATCCTTGTGCTCCGCCTTGCACGGGTCCCACGCCATTCATCCAGAATGCAATGGAGAAACTGCCAGGTGATTTTAATGCATCTGGTACTGATCTGACAACCATAGATCCTCCTGCACCAACTTGTGCAGCAGATCCTTCAGTAACCCCTGGAATAAATGAGATACTGTTTGCTGTTGTAGGTAACCTTAATTCACCGGTATCCCTGGTATCTCCGTTA
Organism: uncultured Chitinophagaceae bacterium; assembly: GCA_946885335.1. The sequence continues at coordinate 4,467 of CAMPGG010000102.1, read as the reverse complement.
AAATGCCAATAGCTTTTACTGTCTAAAAGTGTTAATGGTGGTGGTGGCGGATCCAGGATAAGTTCCCCGAGTGCTGGTCTGTCCAGTTTTTGACAGGCTGTTAGGAGCAAACCAAACATAATAACCAGGGAGAATCCAAATAAAATTATTTTAGTTGATTTCATGTTTTTCAGTTTTGAAATTTAAGTATTAATAATTCGGGTTTTGTACCAGAATACCACCTGATTTATCAATTTCTTCTTGGGGAATAGGTAATAGTCTGTGTTTAAGCTGGTAACCCGGGCTACCTGAGGCTGGTAAAACGGTGATATCGATACCCCATCTTACTAAATCCCAAAACCTTGATTCTTCCATAGCCAATTCCACAAAACGTTCATGCCTGATGGCTTGCCTTAATTCGTCCTGGTCCGTTGTTGTAACTGGTGGAAGGATGGCATTATTGTTTCCCCTTGCCCTGGCTCTAACCATTTCAAGCCAGGCCAATGCATCGGTGGTATTTTGTGTGCCACCCAATTCATTCGCAGCTTCGGCAGCCATTAATAAAACATCAGCATATCGAAATATTCTATGATTCATCCATCTTCCAAACCGGCTGTTTAGGGCAACCCTATCGGCAGGATTAGTATAAATCTTTTTGTTCCAGTAGGGTCTTGCAATAGTTGGTTGCGGAGGCAATGTTTCTCCAAAAAGTGGATCGGTTTGACCAGAGTATAAGATTGTTGCATCTTTCCTTGGATCACCGGTTTCATATTCATCCACTAAATTTTGGGTAGGAACATTCCATCCCCAGCCCAGGTCCCATGAACCTGCACCTCTTACACCCTGCACATTGGCATATGGAATACCCAGATCTAAGGCGGGCCTGAAAATCGCCTGTATCTCAAAAATAGATTCAGGACCATTTTCCCCGGTATGCCTGAACTGGCTTCCATAATTGGATACCAAACCATACTTATTTAATGCTATTACACTTTTTGCGGATGTAAGTGCGGCAGCCCAGTTATTGCGCCATAAATGCGTTTTAGCCTGTAAGGTTAATGCGGCGCCCTTTGTCAATCGCCCGGTGTATTGGGCATCCCAGCTTTCAGGTAATACAGAGGTTGCTTCCATTAAATCCTGGTCAATCAATGCAAATATTTCGTTTGATGTGGATTTTGGAATATTAACCTGGGCAGCATCTGTAATCTTAAAATCAACTAATGGAACTTCGCCAAAAGAACGAACCAGGTGAAAAAAAGCATAGGCTCTTAAAAATTTGGCCTCAGCTTTATTTATTAATGTATTTTGATCTGTTGCTCCAATGGAATCAATATCATCAATGATTGCGTTAGCTGCAATGATCACTGCATAGTGATTTGTCCAATATGTTTGAAGCAAACCATTGCTCTTGTCATATTGAAAATCATCATACATCTGTCCATGATTGGCACCATCGGCCTGTGTACTTCCTTTTTCAGATTCATCTGATCTGAAGCTGTGAATAGCCAGGTAGTGAATCGAGTTAAAACCATCCGTTCTCAATAAAGAATAAAGCGCAAAAACTTTACTGTCAAATGATCCTGCCGGAACATCTTCATCAATATATCGACCCAGGGGCTGGCGGTCCAGGAAATCCTTTTTGCAAGATGAAATTCCGATCAGCAAAACCACCAATGGTAATAAGCTCCACTTTAAATAAAATATTTTTTTCATACTAAGAAATTTAAAAATTTAAATTAAGGCCTGCTGAATACACTGCGGGTACAGGATATGTTCCATTATCTACTCCAAATGCGGTTGCACTACCACCAATTTCTGGTGTATAACCCGTATTGTTAGCAAATGTTGCCAGGTTTTGCGCATTCAAGTAAATACGTAATGATTTTATTCCTACACCGCTTAATATGTTTTGTCCAAATGTGTAACCTACCTGTAAATTCCGGATTCTAAAGAAACTGCCATCTTCAATATTATAAGTGGAATTTTGATAGTTATTAGCTCTCCTTGTACTTAAAATAGGTTCCCAATTTGATGTGCCGGGACCATTCCAACGATCTATACGCTGTTCCAGGTAATTAAAATCAGCAAATGTACCCTGTGTCCATGCCCGGAAAATTTCGTTACCATATACGCCCTGCATATCAACACCGATATCAAATCCTTTATAGTTAAATGATACACTTCCACCATAAATAAAATCTGGTGTCGGATTTCCAATCAGGGTCCTGTCATCAACTGTAATTTCACCATCACCATTGATGTCCCTGTATTTTATGTCACCAGCAGAAACAGCACCGATTTGACTGGTGGGGCTTTTTGAAACTTCTGTATTTGATTGATAAATTCCATCATGTACATAACCGTAGAAATAACCAATTGGGAAACCAGCTGTTGTTCTTGCGGCGCCATTAATAATGGCAAAACCTGTTTTATTCAGCTTTGCTACATTATTTTTAATGGTGGTTAAGTTACCTGAAATGGAGTAGCCAAAATCTTCATTGATATCCTGGTTCCAGCTTGCTGTAAATTCAAAACCTTTGTTTTCAATTTCTCCCAGGTTTCCTAAACCGGGCAAAGTGCCAGATGGACCTTCAATTAATGTTAGTACGTCCTTGGTTACTTTGTTATAATAATTTGCTTCAAAAAATAACCTGTTATTTAAAGTATTCAACTCAACACCAAATTCATAACTATGAACAGTTTCCCAGTTCAGGTTTGGATCCGGAATATACTGAGGTTCTAAAGCGGCCACTACATTATTTCCAAAAACGCCTGAGTTGGCATTGGTAAGTGTGGGATAGGCGGGATACCGGTAACGATCATCAATATTCTTATTTCCTAAAATACCCCATGATCCTTTTAATTTCAGGTAGTCCAGGAATTCCTGGTCACCAAAAAAATCTTCCCGGCTTATTACCCAACCAACGCCGATAGCTCCAAAATTTTTCCATTGATTGCCTAAAGAATAAAACTGGCTGCTTCCATCTCTTCTGAAGGAAGCATTCAATAAATATTTGCCTTCATAATTATATAGTGCTCTTGCTAAATAAGAAAGTGAAGCATCTTCCCATGCACTGCCTGATCCAAGTTTAGTGGATGGATCTCCAACCGCATCCACATACCATTTATCAGGATTGTTTGGAATGACCTGGGAAGTTCCTTGTTGAACGGAAGAATTTGTTCCTTCAAATGCCCTGTAATAGGTAGTAACACCACCCAAAACAGTCAGATCATGCCCACCAAACTTCTTTTTGTAGGTAAGCAAATAATCCATTTGTGTTTTTGGATAAATATCCTGGCTTTGATTTACTGACGTTGTTCTGCGTGAAGTATCTCTTTTGTCTGAGCCCACAATTTCAGGATTGTAGACAGTTAATATTGGTTGATAGCTCCTGGATGTATTAAAGCCGTAGTCGGCAAATAATTGCACACGGAAATTAAAATTTCTTAAAAAGTTTACATCACCATAAATACTACCCACCGCACGATATTCTCTTGCTATTAGTGTATTTTTTTCTACTTCAACAGCAACAAGTGGATTAAATACCTGGGCTCTTTGAAATGAAGGAAGTGTATGGTATAAACCAGTCGTTGGATCTAAAACAGGTGCAATAGGTGCGGCCCTGATGGCTGAACCCACGCTCCTTTCCTGTGGTAACTCTGCCCTGTAGGCATTCATGGTTACACCAAACTTTAATCCTCTGGTCACTCTCAGTTCATCGCTGAAATTGAGTGTATATTTTTTGTATTGCTCATGTTTGATGATACCTTCTTCATTAATATAACCCAGGCCCAGATAAAAACGATTTTTTTCTGTAGCCCCGGTTATACTGATGTTGTTATAATTAATGATAGCATCCTGGAAAATTTCATCCTGCCAGTCCGTATTGGCAGTCCATAATGCATAATCAAAAGCTGTGGCACCCTGGTTCATGAGTTGTTCAGTATATAATTCCCTGAACTGTGCAGCATTGGTCATTTGAATTTTATCCTGCACCTTTTTAACACCTATAGATGTATTGAAATTCACCAGCATTTGACCTGCTTTTGCTTTTTTGGTAGTTATGGCAATGGCTCCATTGGCACCGCGTACACCAAAAATGGCTAAGGAAGAAGGGTCTTTTAAAACCTCGATAGATTCAATATCGGCAGGATTTAAAAAGTTGATATTATCATTCAGGATTCCATCAACAATATAAACAGGTTTCACTCCATTAATTGTATTTGTACCGCGAATCCGAATATCTGGTTCTGCTCCGGGTCTTCCTGAATTAACTACGGATAACCCTGCTACTTTTCCTTGTAACAGACCTAATGGATTTGCAGTTGGCTTGTTGGCAATTTCTTCTCCTTTAATAGTGACGATACTACCGGTAAGATCTCTTTTAGCAGCTGTACCGTAACCAATTACAACAACAGCGTCCATTGCTAATGAGGAAGGAAGCAAAGTAATATCCAGTGAGGTTCTACCTGCCAAGGCCACTTCCT
>CAMPGG010000101.1 GCA_946885335.1 uncultured Chitinophagaceae bacterium | reverse complement strand
TTTCTTTTATTGCATTTGCGAAATCAAACCAGGTTATAACACCTTCATTACTGAAATGATAAATGCCCGGTTTCCATTCCTGTAATTGGATGATTTTTAAAATAACATCAGCCAGGTCAGCCGCATAAGTTGGTGAACCAAGCTGGTCATTCACTACGCTTATGGAATTTTTATCAGCCATTAAACGTAACATGGTCTTGACAAAATTTTTCCCAAACTCAGAATATACCCAGGATGTCCGGATAATCAGTGAGTCGGGATTATATTTAAACGCTTCTTCTTCACCTTTTAATTTGGAAGCGCCATAAGCATTTACCGGTGATGTTTCATCTGATTCTAAATAAGGCTTATCCCCTTTTCCATCAAAAACATAATCCGTAGAAATATGAATGAATTTTGTTTCATGCTCTAAACATACAGCCGCTAATACGCCTACCGCTTCCCCATTAATTTCAAATGCCAGGTCTTTTTCTTCTTCAGCTTTATCAACAGCAGTGTAAGCAGCACAATTAATGCAATAAGCTGGTTTCAAAGTATTGAAAATATGCCTTACCATTTCGAATTGGTTAACCGGCATATCTGACTTAGATAAAAAAACAAATTCATAACCAGGCATTGTATTACAAATACGTTGTAATTCTTTCCCAAGTTGCCCGTTGGAACCTGTTACCAATATCTTTTTTAAATCTGACATTTACCTATTTTCATATCTACATAAAAAAATTATGCAGACAGGTTAGAAAGTAAAATTATTTTCAATTTCATTCAGCATAGGCAGCACTTTGTCTTTATCTGAAATAATTGCTTTTTCGCCAGGAATACCCCAATCCAATGCTAATGCAGGATCATTAAAATAAATACCGCCTTCACTTTCTTTATTGTACAAGGCATTGCATTTATAAAGCACGATAGCTGTTTCACTTAACACAGAAAAACCATGTGCAAATCCGGCAGGAATATAAAGTTGTTTTTTATTTTCCGAGGATAATTCAAGGCAAAAACTCTTTCCATAAGTTGGTGAGCCTTTCCGGATGTCAACGGCAACATCCAAAATTCTTCCCTGCAGAACCCTTACCAGTTTTACCTGGGCATAAGGATTTTTTTGATAATGCAATCCACGGATAACCCCGTAGGAAGAAAGTGATTGGTTATCCTGTATAAAATGATCTTCTAAATCTTTTTCATGAAATACAGCCCCGTTAAAAGCTTCAAAAAAATACCCGCGACTGTCTTCAAATACTTTTGGTTCAAAAATATATAAACCCTGAAAACCTGTTTCTAAAAATGGCATGTTCTATTCGTTGGTTATTATAAACTCCAATATTGACGCTGACTAATCTTATTACGGTACATCCCTTTTAAATCCGCTATTAATGCAGTTGGTTTTGTAATACCGGCAAAATATTCATCGTTTAATTCCAAATAATCATCATGCAGAACGGCCATGATCACTGCGTCATAATCATTGTCTATATTTTTAGTTAATCCAAATCCATATTCATGATTTAATTCCTCTGAATCTGCATGCGGATCGTGTATATGAACTTTCAGAAAATATTCCTTCAAATTATTTACTACATCAGCCACCTTTGAATTACGGATATCGCTGACATTTTCTTTGAAAGTAGCACCCATGATCAGCACTTTTGCATCTTTTACATTTCCATTATTCTGTATGATGTGCTGTAAAACTTTTTTAGCAACATAAGCGCCCATCTGGTCATTGGTACTGCGACCAGCCAGGATAACTTTTGAACTATAACCTAATTCAGCTGCCTTATAGGTCAGGTAATATGGATCAACGCCGATGCAATGTCCGCCAACCAAACCAGGTTGAAACTTCAAGAAATTCCATTTAGTACCTGCAGCTTCCAATACTTCGTATGTATTGATCCCCATCTTATCAAAAATTATTGACAATTCATTCATCAATGCGATGTTGAGATCACGTTGTGTATTTTCTATGATCTTGGCCGCTTCCGCAACTTTTATCGATGATGCCCGATGCACACCTGCTTTTACAACTAACTCATAAACTTGTGCAATCTCTTCAAGCGATTCTGCATCACAACCGGAAACAACTTTTATTACATTGGTTAATGTATGTACTTTATCACCCGGGTTTATTCGCTCAGGAGAATAACCCGATTTAAAATCGGTAAGATTAGAAAGCCCGGATATTTTTTCAATGATAGGTAAACAATCTTCTTCGGTGCAACCAGGATATACGGTGCTTTCAAAAACAACGTAATCTCCTTTTTTAATAACCTTTCCAATCGTTTCAGAAGCTTTTTGAACCGGAACAAGATTAGGAACATTGTGTTCATCAACAGGTGTAGGAACTGCAACTACAAAGAATTTTGCTTCTTTTAAATCTTCAAGCGAAGTAGTGAATGTAATATCACAATTATCAAAGGCTTCGGATTCCAATTCATTGCTGGGATCAATACCCTGTTTCATCAAATCCACTCTTTTCTCGCTGATATCAAAACCTATTACGGATATTTTTTTTGCAAATTCCAATGCAATAGGTAATCCAACATAACCTAAACCAATAACCGCCAATTTAGCCTTCTTGTCAATCAACTCTTTGTACATGCTTTACTATAATTTTTGAATGAAATTTTATTTTGAATATTTACTGCCTGCAAATTCTTTGGGTTCCTTTGACCATTCTTCCGGTGGAAGTGATTTGAAATAATCATAGGTGATCTTCAAACCTTCCCCGCGATTTACGGTTGGCTGCCAGCCCAGCAATGTTTTGGCTTTGGTAATATCCGGTTGTCTTTGTTTGGGATCATCTACCGGTAATGGTTTGTAAACGATCTTTACTTTATTACCGGTTAATTGCAGAATCTCCTGTGCAAAATCTTTTAAAGAAATTTCATCCGGGTTGCCAATATTCACAGGCATATTATAATCGCTCATTAGTAACCGGTAGATACCTTCAACCAGGTCATCTACATAACAAAATGAACGTGTTTGTGAACCATCTCCAAAAACTGTCATGTCCTCTCCCCTTAGTGCCTGGCCTATAAAAGCAGGTAACGCACGGCCATCATTCAACCTCATTCTGGGTCCATAAGTATTGAAAATGCGGATGATGCGGGTATCTACATTATGGTATGTGTGATACGCCATGGTAATGGACTCCATATAACGCTTGGCTTCATCATAAACTCCACGCGGACCAACCGGGTTTACATTACCCCAATATTCTTCTGTTTGCGGATGAACCAATGGATCACCATACACTTCACTCGTACTGGCAACCAGTATCCTGGCTCCTTTTGCTTTTGCAAGTCCCAGACAATTGTGTGTACCCATGGCACCCACTTTCAATGTTTGAATGGGAATCTTCAAATAATCTATTGGACTGGCGGGAGAAGCAAAGTGCAAAATATAATCAAGGTCTCCCTGGATATGAATAAACTTTGTTACGTCATGATGATAAAATTCAAACTGCTCCAGTTTGAATAAGTGTTCAATGTTTTTAAGATCGCCTGTAATTAAATTATCCATTCCAATTACGCGGTAACCTTCTTTAATAAAACGATCACAAAGATGAGATCCCAAAAACCCGGCAGCACCGGTTATTAAAATTCTTTTCTGTTGCATAATATTAATTTACTGTAGGACGACCTACGCTTTCGTAATGGAAACCTAATTCTTTAATGGCATTAACATCAAATAAATTGCGGCCATCAAATATTACTTTGTTCTTTAAGTGTTTAACGATCTTTAAAAAATCAGGCGTACGGAATTCATTCCATTCTGTTGCAATGATCAATGCAGAAGCATTATCCAGGCAATCATATTGTTGCTCAGAATAACCAATCTTATCTCCCAGTAATTCCATTACATTTTTCTTGGCTTCCGGATCAAAAGCACAAACGGTTGCACCTGCTTTTAATAATTCGTCAATAATATATAAGGCGGGTGCTTCGCGGATATCATCTGTATTGGGTTTAAAAGCCAGTCCCCATAATGCGAAATGCTTTCCTTTTAAATCGTTATTAAAAAATCGTTTGATTTTTGGAATCAGGTGTAATTTCTGCCTTTCATTTACATCCATTACCGCATTCAATATCCTGAAATCATAATTTACTTCAGTTGATGATTTCACCAGGGCCTGCACATCTTTTGGAAAACAACTTCCGCCATAACCGATACCGGGAAATAAAAAACGCTTTCCAATTCTTTCATCACTACCAATTCCACGCCTAACCATATCGACATCAGCACCCAGCAATTCACACAATTGTGCTACCTCGTTCATGAAAGAGATCTTAGTAGCAAGAAATGAATTCGCAGCATACTTGGTTAATTCAGCAGAACGTTCATCCATATAAATTACCGGGTTACCCTGCCTCACAAATGGTGCATATAATTCACCCATTACTTTTTGCGCACGATCGGAACGTGTTCCTATTACCACCCTGTCAGGTTTCATAAAATCATCAACTGCCACTCCCTCTCTTAAAAACTCGGGGTTGGAAACAACGTCAAACTCACCCTTATAGTTAGCCGCAATAGCAGCATGTACTTTTTCTGCTGTACCTACGGGAACGGTGCTTTTATCAACAATAACTTTATAATCTTTCAATATTTTTCCCAGGTCATCGCTTACTCCCAGGATGTATTTCAAGTCTGCAGAACCGTCTTCACCCGGAGGTGTTGGTAATGCCAGGAAAATAATCTCCGCATCCGATATTCCTTCTTCCAGGTTGGTCGTAAAATTTAATCTTTCTTCTTTCAGATTTCTTAAAAAAAGTTTTTCCAACCCGGGTTCATAAATGGTGATTTCCCCATTTCTGAGCTTATTCACTTTTTTTTCATCAATATCCACACAGGTTACATAATTACCTGTTTCAGCGAAACAAGTACCTGTTACAAGGCCTACATAACCAGTACCAATAACTGCAATTTTCATTTTATTAAAGATTTAATTTTGTAAGAATTTTATAATGGTTGATGTTATATATGCTAGTTGCTCCTCGTTCATTTCCGTATGTATAGGCAGGGAGATCACTCTTTGCGTTAGCCAGTCCGTTACAGGTAATGAGGGCATTTCGGTTTGAAAATGTGCAAACATTTGTTGCCTGTGTGCCGGCACTGGATAGTAAATCATGGAAGGAATTTTGTGCTCGGCCAGGTATTGATGCAATGCATCCCGGTCCACTCCATCCAATGTTAAAGTATACTGGTGATAAACATGATCACTATATGCAGCCTTTGCAGGAGTTATTAATTGAGGATACGAAGCAAATGCTTTATCATAATAAGCAGCAACTTTTTTTCTTGCTTCATTGTATTCTTCCAGGTGACCCAGTTTAATATTTAAAATAGCTGCCTGTAAAGTATCTAAACGGCTGTTACAGCCTACCAAATCATGATAATATCTTTTACTTTGCCCGTGATTAGCTATCATTTGCATTTTCTTCGCTAATGCTTCATCATCGGTAAAAATCGCTCCCCCATCACCGTAAGCTCCCAGGTTTTTAGAAGGATAAAAAGAAGTTGCGCCAATGGTTCCTATAGTACCCGTTTTCTTTACCGAACCATCACTGAATGTATAATTACAGCCAATAGCCTGTGCGTTATCTTCAATTACATATAAGTTATGTTTACGGGCAATCTCCATTATTTTTTCCATGGGTGCAGCCTGGCCATATAAATGCACGGGAACAATGGCTTTTGTTTTTGGTGTGATCGCTTTTTCAATTGCACCTGGATCAATGCAAAAAGTTTCTTTATCAACTTCAACAAATACTGGTTTCAGTTTCAGTAAAGCGATCACTTCGCAGGTGGCTATATAGGTAAATGAAGGAGTGATCACTTCATCGCCGGGTTGCAATCCTAGTGCCATCATCGCAATTTGAAGTGCATCCGTACCATTTGCACAAGGAATAGTATGTTTTGTTCCCAGATATTTTGAAAGAGCCACGGCAAATGTTTTTACCGGTTCGCCGTTTATAAAGGCAGTGCTGTTTAATACATCCTGCATGGCTGTGTCAACATCAGCTTTTATTTTAAGGTATTGATTTTTAGTATCAACCATTTGAATTGGATGCATAGATCAGGTTTCTATTATTTTTAATTAATGAGGCTATTTTATTAATTGCTAATCCCGAAATCACAACCCCTTATAAATAAACAGGGCGCAAAAATAGGCAATGAGTTCAATAACCCATAATACTAAAATGTATTAGAAAGCTTAAAAATGAAGGCAATTCATCTATAATTGATTGGCTGAGATCAATCTTAAAAGTTTGAAAATGGCTGCATTAACTATTTTTGAAACCATAAACCAGTTAAATGGCGCTTATTTTTTATAAAATCTTCCTTTTTATATATGCATCAGGTATTAGAATTTTTGCCCCTTTTAATAAAAAGGCCAGGATGTGGAGCGTTGGAAGAAAACAACTCTTAAACCGGATGGCCACTGCATTGGCAGGAAATGAAAGTCCCCTGATCTGGTTTCATTGCGCCTCATTAGGAGAATTTGAACAAGGCCGGCCGGTACTTGAATTGTTGCGGGAACAATACAAGGATCATAAAATTCTCCTGACTTTCTTTTCACCTTCCGGTTTTGAAGTACAAAAAAATTATAAAGGGGCAGATTTTGTTTTTTACCTGCCCTTCGATTCAGCCAGAAACGCGGAAAAATTTCTTTCCATAACCAATCCTGTACTGGCAATTTTTGTAAAATATGAATACTGGTATTATATACTTGAAAAAACATACAAACAAAAAATTCCATTATTACTGATATCAGCGGTTTTTACAAATTCGCAACCCTTTTTTAAATGGTACGGCAGTTTGCATAGAAAGATGCTTGGCTTCTTTACACATATTTTTGTGCAGGATCAATCATCATTAAATCTCTTAAAGAAAATTAAAGAATTGCCTGTTACTGTTGCAGGTGATACCAGGTTTGACCGGGTTTGGGAAATTGCTCAACATGCATCAACAATTCCTTATTTAAATGCATTTTGCAACCAACATCAGGTATTGATTGCCGGTAGTACCTGGCCTGCAGACGAAAAGTTATTGTTTCAATTATTTCAACAACCCGAATTCAATAAAATTAAACTGGTTATTGCCCCCCATGAAATAAGTGAAGTTAACCTTGCCAGTATCCGGGGTTTATTAAAAGATGCGGTTTTTTACAGTGAAGTAAAAAATGAAGAGGTGGCTGCAAATGCTAAATTCATGGTTATTGATAATGTGGGAATGCTTTCCAGGTTATACCAATATGCCACTGTAACGTATGTAGGTGGTGGATTCTCCAAAGACGGCATACATAATATACTGGAAGCGGCCGTTTGGGGTAAACCAGTGCTTTTTGGGCCAAATCACCAAAAATACAAGGAAGCCAAAATGCTGATCGATGCAGGTGGAGGAAAGAGTTTCAGCGATATACACCAATTGAAAGATTACCTGCTGGAGTATTTTTCAGTTATTGCTGAAAATAAAAAAGCAGCCGAAGCTGCTCAATCTTTTATCGAAAATAACCGGGGCGCCTCAATAACGATCCTCGGTTATATTCAGGAAAATCGTCTTTTAACCAATTTATAGAAATGTTTTACTATATCACGTGAATCATCCCAGCCTATCTTGGTTTTTAATTCCCGGTTTATCCAATATTCAGCTTCTGCATAAATATTAAAACCATTGATGGTTTTGATACTGCGTTCATACATTGCTTCATCACCCCTGAATAATTCACTGATAAATACAAAACGATCATTCACGCCAATTGCTTTTCTTAAATCGCGAATGGGTGTTTCTTTTAAAGTTTCAGCCAGTTCCGTCCGGGATTGTTTCAACCTGTCATTCAAAGATTCCTGTTGAATAGCGACCGCTTCATTAATTTCTTTGAGTGAATGTTGTTGGGAAAGTGTTGGTATTTCTAAAATGGGATCAAAAGCTAAATTCATTTGCTCCTGCATAACAGGTTCACGTTCCCGCTTAGCATTAACATATTGTTTTTCTATAACTACAGGAGCTTCAACTTTTTCCTTTTCTGTTTTTTGTTCAATTTCTTCTTCTTTATAATATGTACCAACTGTTGAACGAGGCAAAACAACGGAGACTTTTGATGTACCTAATGTATTGTGCGAATTTTGGGAATGCTCTGCCAGTGCGGCTTCCAGCATACGAATAGTGATCAGCATTTGTGCAGCACCGGCTTTTTGACGGTACTGATCATTTAATTTGGATATCAGAGCCTCTATTCTTTCCATTGATTATACTACTTTTGGCCACTTTGAATTAGAAGATTCTAAAGTTACAAACAGTTTGCCAATATACTCAATGTGAATAAAGAAAATGAATTTTAACCCATGTTTATAGAACCCAACATAAGTGGTGAACGTCGTGGATGGATCGAAGTGATTTGTGGTTCCATGTTTTCCGGGAAAACAGAAGAATTGATCAGGCGCCTGAAAAGAGTAAAAATTGCTAACCTGAAAGTTGAAATATTTAAACCCGCTATTGATGTCCGTTATGATGAAATAAAAATTGTTTCTCATGATGAAAATGAAATTGTTTCTACGCCTGTAGATAATTCCCAAAAAATATTATTGCTGGCACAAGGTGCGGATGTAATTGGAATTGATGAAGCCCAGTTTTTTGATAATGAGCTTCCATATGTATGCGACCAGTTGGCTTATAAAGGCATCAGGGTAATTGTTGCCGGGTTGGATATGGATTACCAGGGCAAACCTTTTGGGCAAATGCCTTTTTTACTGGCAAAAGCGGATTATATTACTAAACTTCATGCTATTTGTGTTCAATGTGGTAATATGGCCAGTTACTCATACCGAAAAATTCCAAACGATGACCAGGTTATGCTTGGCGAAAAAGATGTGTATGAACCTCGTTGCCGTCATTGTTATTTTGAAAATCAATAACCAAAGTGCAGCATGAGACAATCTCTTAAAACAATTGGCGCACTTTTTAATAAAGATCTTTTGCTGGAGATCAGGCAACAGTACACATTCTATGGTATACTATTATATATAGGTGCAACTATTTTTGTGTTGTTTATGGCGGTGGAAGTTCCGGAAAGTGATGTTTGGAATGGTTTATTCTGGGTTATCCAACTTTTCATCAGCACAAATGCTGTAGCCAAAAGCTTTTTACAGGAAAGCCGGGGTCGTATGCTTTATTATTATTCTATCGCAGGCCCGGCGCAGTTCATGCTTGCTAAACTTTTATTCAATTCATTGCTGATGCTGGTAATGAGTTTATTGAGTCTCATCCTCTTTAGTTTGTTTTTAGGAAATCCTGTTGAAAAGATTTGGGCATTTATTGGACTGGTTTTTCTTGGTGGATGGAGTTTAAGCCTGGTTTTTACTTTTTTAGCAGCCATAGCAGCAAAGGCCCAGCAGAATGCAGCCATCATGGCTATATTGGGTTTTCCACTGATCATTCCTCAATTGCTTTTACTAATGCGCTTATCTAAAGCCGCTTTCAATGAGATGATGACCATTCCTGTTGAAACAGTTTTACTCCTGTTTGCATTGGATGCCATGGTCATTGTGCTATCGGTTATACTGTTTCCTTTTTTATGGAAAGATTAAATAGAAAACAAAGCAATAAAAAAGTTTTTTATTTTTTATAATCTATTGAATGCCTTTATGCTATTTTTGCAGCACTTTTTAAAAGATTGCCGGCCTCTCAGCCATTTTGCACTAAAGATGCCGTATGAAAAATGAATATGCGTAAAGCCTGGTGGAAAATATTGAGCGTAGTTTTATTGATCTATACTTTCACGGTTGGATTGATTGCAGAAGTTCCCCGATTGCCGCAGTTGCAGGAAACGATCCGAAATTTATATTTTCATGTATGTATGTGGTTTGCCATGATGATCCTTTTCATCATATCTGTGGTTCATGCCATTAAATACTTGCGCAATAATGACCTGAAACATGATATCTGTTCCCGCCAATATGCTGTTATGGGGATTGTATTCGGGCTTTTAGGATATGCCACCGGGGCGATCTGGATGAGTTATACCTGGGCAGATCCCAATAATCCTGCTTATGCATCATTCAGTACTATTGCCAGGGATCCCAAACTGATTGGGGCAGCTATCGCATTATTAATATATTTCGCCTACCTGGTTTTGAGAGATTCTATTACAGATATCGATAAAAAGGCAAGGATCAGCGCTGTTTATAACATTTTTGCTTTTGCATTCCTGTTTCCCACAATTTGGATACTTCCCAGATTATTACCCAGCCTGCATCCAGGTCAGGAAGGTAATCCCGCATTGAATACAGATGATGTAGATAGCCGGATGAGAATGGTATTTTATCCTGCTATTTTAGGATGGACACTTTTAGGTGTCTGGATCACTACACTTAAAATAAGGATGAACCTGGTAAAGGAAAAAATACTAATCAACCAATAAGATGAAATGAGCCATAATAAAACTTTATTACCTACCCGTATAATCAAAGGCGATTTACATCTGACAATAAAAAAATCAATATTTATAAGCAGATGAAAAAAATTATTACAGGCTTTCTTTTTTGCATGATAGCATCATTTGTACAGGCACAGGACACTTTAAATAATGAAGCAGAAATGGCCGACCTGATGCGCAGCAATGGTAAAATCTACGTAGTCATTGCCGTTATGCTTACCATTTTATTTGGTTTAATATTTTACCTGGTAC
>CAMPGG010000100.1 GCA_946885335.1 uncultured Chitinophagaceae bacterium | reverse complement strand
TAATTAAATGCCTTATCAACAAAGATAGAACCATAAAGTACGGGCATGATATTATTATAATAGTATGAGCGGCTGGATAACCAGGCTAAAAGTTGGTAAATTCAATTAGAGATTCATCTTATCATAAACCGGTTCTACATATTGAGAAAATTAAAGGCCACAAAAAAATTAATCACGCTAAATTTTTTCATTATGAAAAAACTCATTTTTTGTATTTTATTTTCTGCCGCATTAAACCTGGCTGCGCAAAAGGTAATTGATGTGAGCAAAGAAAGTTCGAAAGACCTGGTGCTGCAAAGTTTCTATATCGTAGGTGGTGAACCATTTTCTAATCTTCAATATGCAAGAATTATTGAAGGCAGTCCATTTTATAATGATAATTGGATGAAAGGAACTGTTTATTTTGAAGACGGTACCGGTTATACCGGCCTTTATTTAAAGCTTGATATGCTGAAAGGGAATGTTCATTACATGGGTGCGGATGAAGCGGAATTCGTAGTGGATGAAAAACTGAAAAAAGTAGTACTAACGGATACGGTTACCAGTAAAAACTATGAGTTTATTCACAGTGATTATTGGGACAATAAAGAAATTAACAAGGGTTGGTACCAGCTGATATTGGATGGAAATGCTTCGCTGTATAGGTTAGACAGGAAAATTGTGCGGGAAAATAAACGATATGGATCCAGCACCACGGAACAACAAATAGAAACCAAACCGCAATATGCAGTATGGTATAAGCAAGCTATTGTTCCGGTTAAAAAATGGAAAGACCTTCCCGGTATTTTTTCCGATAGAAAGAAAGAAATTGCTGATTATATCAGGCAGCAAGGGTTGGATGGAAAATCCGAGGCAGATTATATTAATGTAGTTGATTACTATAACGGATTGTAGTAACTTCTCTCCCAAAAAATTATATTATTTAACTGCCTGCATGCTCAAAGAATTAAGACCTGATAAAATTGTAAAAAAATTAATGGAGCCAATCTTTGGCTCGCAAAGAACAAAGGAGATCCTGCACATTAATCCAACAATTCTTCCTACCCGGGAAGAGGCTACTGAAGTACAGGTCTTTGTATATGATTATAATTCAAAAGATCTTGTAGAAAAAGAACTGGCATCGGTACAGGATGCCATGCAATACAAAAGCAATAACCGCAATACCTGGATCAATATAAACGGGTTGAGAAAAGCTGATACAGAACTTATCGCGGAACATTATGGCATACACCCTTTGGTTGTAGAAGATATCCTGAGTATTCACCAGCGACCCAAAATGGACGAGGTGGATGACCTGATGTTTTGCCTGTTGAACATGTTGTATTTCAATGATGAAAAAAAAACGGTGGAAGTTGAGCAGATCAGTATTGTGATGGGAAATAGTTTTGTGATCTCCTTCCAGGAAGATGCTACCCGCGATGTATTTAACCCATTAAGACATCGGTTAAAGATGACCGGTAGTAAGATCAGGGAAAGAGGAGTGGATTACCTTTTATACGGACTGCTTGACTTAATTGTAGATAATTATTTCCTGGTGATGGAAAAAATTGGCGACCAGATAGAGGACCTGGAAGAAGAAGTAATTCGCCGGCATTCCAAAAGATCACTGGCACGCATCAACCAGGTGCGTAAAGAACTGATCGTTTTAAAAAGGAATCTTGCCCCGGTCCGCGAGTTGACAAATGGTTTTATCAGAAGTGAAAATAAATTGCTGGAAGATCGTACCAACAAGTATTTTAAAGATGTTTATGACCATATTCTGCAGGCATACGACCTGAGTGAGAACTACCGCGATGTGATGATGAGCATGCAGGATCTTTATATCAATAATGTTAACCTCCGTATGAACGAGGTAATGAAAGTAATGGCGATCGTGACAGTCTTACTGGCACCCCCAACCGTAATTGGCGGAATCTTTGGGATGAATTTTGACCGGATCCCATTTTCACACGAGCCACTTGCTTTTTATTCAACTGTCGCAGCCATGTTGTTAATACCTGCTTTGATGCTGATCATATTTAAAAAGAGGGGCTGGTTTTAGTTTGGAATAGTAACACCGGGCATTTTGCGGCGCAAATAACCTTCCCGGCTAATGGATGAATCCAGTTCAGCATCTTCCATGGTATATAATTCCATGCTTTTGTGTTTCAGATCTATGATCCAGTAAACAGGAGTTCTTTCTTCTGTGCCGGCCACAATCACTTTGTTGCTGTCAACCCATTGAGCATCCCAAAAAGAAAGCATTGGCCCGCTAAAAAAAAGACGTTGCGATGTGTTGTCTTTTATATCCACCAGGTTGATCTGTGCATCGGGTCCGCCATTCATGTAAACACGCTGATCTCCTTTACTGCTGGTAACCGAACTGTAACTGTATATATCTATGGCTTTAGTACTGTCCGCATTATAAGCCAGGTATGGTTTGAAAAAATTCAACTCCTTTTCATTAACGGGGTAAGGAGGAAAGGTTTCTAACGGTACGGTATATGCGGCACTGAAATCTTCCTCGTTAAAATCCGGGAACTGCTGTTCCATGTAATTCTGCCATAAAGGAAGTCGCTCTATATTAGAAATTTCTGCGGGTGGCGCAGCAACAACCGAATCGGTTACCGAAGCCTCTTTGGCGGGCTGATCACTGTTGGTGCAGGCATTCATGAATACCATCATGACCACCAAAAATGAAAGTGTAAAAATTTTTATCATGGATCGCAATATAAGGTAATGAGCACTTTAACGGGCTGATTATAAGCAGTGAAACCGTTAACAGCGCAAAAACATGGTTAAAAAAATTTTAATAAGTCAAAAACAAGGCCAGTATTAAATCAGCCTTAGTTTTTTTTAACCAATGGTTGTTTAAATATAGGAACCGTGCTGCAGGGTTCACCATACATAATACTTTTAACCTGTGGACGCAGGATCTTCGTGATTTCAGTATAGGCAAAATCATCAATTGGTGTATCACCACATCCTTTAATAACCACACGCACATCTTTGTATTGCTGTGGATTAATGGCTGATAGGTTTTTTAAAAATAAATGGCGGTGCAATTCTTTTTCATCACCCATTATAAAATCCTGTGCAACAGGTTGCAGGTAAGCAGCAACCAACATATATGCCCATACGGGAATAATAGCATCGGCAGTGCAGGTTATCGCCACATATTTATTCCTGTAAATTTCCCAGTCAATTTGTTTAAGCGATTCCCTGAAATCTTTTTCTTTCAGGATCATTTCCATAAATAAATAATCCTTCAGGTCAAATACTACTTTTTCACCTTTAGGATAAAAGTCTTCCAGGTTTAGTGTAACCAAACCACTTTCTGCTACTTTATTGATAATGGGATCGCTCATAAAAAATAATTATCCGGCTGCCTCTTTAAGAATCCAATTTCATTAGTACTTACCGGCACATGCCGGAAAAAATCGGAATATAAATAAAACACATTCGGTATAACAAAATTAACAAATGCAGGTTGCCATTGTTTCATTGAAAAATATAAAAAAAGGCTGCATGAAAGTTATCATACAGCCTTTAACATGTTTTTAAAGTTTATCAATAAAACTTAGCTCTTTTATCTTCAATGTCAGCCGCTTTCTTCAACACATCTGCCGGGTTATTGCGATACATCATTTGCTGACGCATCTGCATTTCAAGACTGCGACGCTGTTCTTCAATATCTGCAGATTGAACAGGTGTTGCACTCAAATTATCAACCCTGATAACATATACGCCTGATTGTCCTTCAATGGCTTCGGGCACAACCTTTCCTTTATTTGCAGGATTGAAAGCCGCACCAATCACTTTCATTTCAAAACCTAATGCAGGATTTTGGGTATTGCTTAAACGGAGACTGTCAGCGGTTTGTATGGCTTGTCCTGTAGCAGTTGATGCTGCTTCCAGTGTACTGATGGTTCCGATTTTTTTCTTAATAACTTCCGCTTTCTTTTGGTTTACCAGGATGGGTTCTACACGGAACCTGGCACTGCCTGGTGAAGCCAATCCTTCTTCATTAACCTCTGTAACGGCAGCAACAACATAATTATCGTCTACACGTATGGGTTGTAATACATCGCCCTCATCGGCTTCATAAATAGCTTTAACCAATTCGCGGGAAGTTCCGATGCCTTCAATGGTAAATGCGTTTGGTTCAATATTGGTCGCAACCATTTTGTTCATGCCCTTGCCTTTTAAATTCTTTTCAAAATTTTCATTAAAGGCCTGGAGGTTGCGACTGTCACCGGCAAACTGGATAGCAGCATTGCTCACAGTATTTTCTGTTTCATTGCTTGGAACAATGGGCTTGGCAAAATAGGCCACCTTATAATAAGGCTGTGAACCTTTATGCCCTAACACTTCAACAATATGATATCCATATTCTGTTTTTACAACTCCTCTTGTACCCACTGGATTTTCAAATGCAAAATCATTAAATGCTTTTACCATCTGGCCCTGTGGAAAATAGTCATACACACCACCATTCTGTACACTTCCCTGGTCATTGGAATATTGCATTACCAATGATTCAAAATTTGCACCGCCTTTTAATGCGTTATTAATACTGTCTGCACGCTGTTTGGCCGTACTGTCATCCAGCAACATGGTACCCGCCTGCGGATCAACAGTCTGGATCAGGATATGACGAACCGTAGCAGAATCGGGTAATGTTTTAAAGTCGATCATCTTCGCCATTACATATGAATTACCGTCCACGTAAGGACCAAAAACTTCACCCCTGTTTAAATTCAGGATGCTATCCTTGTATCCCATATTCATTTGCTGGTTGGCTGTTTGCATTTGCGAACGACCGGTATAACCATCATTGTATTTAATGGTGCTTCCATAACGGTTAAGGAAAACCGAAGGTTCCTGGCTTGTTATAAATTCTTCTTTTAGATCATTTACTTCCTGTAAAACAACCGCACTGTCAGCTTTAGTTGCTGAAGCATCGAAAAGCGTATAAGAAATGGTGCGACTTTCTTTTTGCTGAAAATCTTCTTTATGATTGCTGATATATTCTTTGATCTCCGCATCCGTAACTTTTATACTGCTATCCGTAATAGAAGCATAAGGAACAGCCACGTAAGAAATACTTGCGATCTGTGCTTCATCCGCATTTTGCTTTTCAATCAACCATTTTGGAAAATGGATAGAATTGCCTAGCAAACTGGAATATTTTTCCATTTTACGGCTGAACTCTAATCCTGCCAAATATTGATTCAACTGGTCGATCTCCTGTTGGTTACGACTATTCTTAACCTGGTTGATCAGCTGCTGCGCCTGTGCGGCATTGTAAACACCCGTGTTTGGATCTGTGAATCGCTGGGCCAGGTCCTGTGGAGGATTTTTTCCGAATAAAATATCGGTCAGCTCATTTTTACCAATCTCCAATCCTAATTTTTCAAATTCAGAAGCCAAAAGGATCTGGTTAATTTCCTGGTTCCAGGTGCTTTCCAATAGTTGCTGGCGATTAGCAGCAGAAGTAGGATAACCCTGCGATTGCTGGTATGCTTCCTGCTGTCTTACTTTCTGCTCAAAATCAAGATAATCGATTTCTTCTCCATCAACACTACCAATAGTTGTAGAGTTGTCTCCAAACAAATTACTTCTACCCGAAAACGCATCCATCATAATAAAACCCAAAAGGGCTAAGGCGATGGCCACTACGGATATCCTGGCATATTTATCCCGGATACTTTGAATTACTGACATAGTTATATAAAGGGTTTAAAAAAGGATGGCAAAAATAGGGTAATTACACAAGAACCCCAAACCGCTTAAACAAGCATGAGGATTGATTTTCAGCCCTTAAAAAGCTATTATTTAGCCGTTTTTGCCTTCGGTTGTTTCTTTTTTGGGTGAACAAGATTCATTTCTTTTACCAAATGGCCGGCTCCGCCCAACTTATCAATCACAAATAAGATGAAACGGGCATCAACCATTATATTTCTGCAAATGGAAGCATCATAACTATAATCACTCATAGTACCTTCCCAAACGCGGTCAAAATTTAATCCCACCAGGTTGCCATAAGCATCCAGTGCAGGGCTCCCGGAGTTTCCGCCTGTTGTATGATTTGACCCAATAAAACAAACAGGCATTTTCCCATTTTTACCATAAATGCCATAATCTTTGGCTTGGTGTAATTCAATCAGTTTAGCGGGAACATCAAATTCATAATCGCCCGGAATATATTTCGCCATCAGTCCATCCAGGTCAGTGTATAATTCATACTTCACCGCATCCCTTGGTTCATAGCCGCTAGCTTTACCATAAGTTAATCTTAGTGTGCTGTTTGCATCCGGGTAAAACCGTTTGTCTTTAAAAACATCCAGCTGGGCCTGCATATATATACGTTGCAGGTTATTGATGGATGATTGCAGTTCATTCAATTTTCCGGTTATGGTTTCGCTGTATTTGGCGATGATGCTGTTGGCAAACCGCAACGCTTCATCCTCGCTCAATGCAGCAATAGCTTTATCAGCAGGCATTTCCAACAATGCTTTCATTTTGGATTCATCAACCAGGCGGGTTTTACTATAAATGTGATCCGCCAGCTTCTCACCGGATTCATCCTGCTTTTTCCAGGTAGCCATGGCTTCATCTCCAATATATTGAGCGGGTACATTTTTAAAATAAATATTCATCAACACTTCAAAAACAGCTTCATCCACCTTCTCATTATAATCAGCATAAAATCCCTTTAACCTGTTAAGGATCTTTTCTTTTTCAGTCGCATATCCAGCAGCTCCATTATTATTATATGTTCTGTGAAGGGTGTTCATTAATCCTACCACTGTAAATATTTCCGTATTGCGGGTTACTTCGTTAAAATGATCTCTCACCAAAGCGAAGGGTTCCATTTCAGCATACAGCTTATTCAATTGTGGTAATACGGTCCCGTATTTTTGTTTAAAAGCCGGATTGGCATCCACTCTTTTTTGAAATTCCTTTTCATAAGCCAGCTTCTTTTCAATGCCCCCGGTTCTTTCTAAACCCTGGCTTTCCCCGATCCATTTTTTCCAGTAATTAGCTGTACTGGCAAATTTAGATGCATATTGAATTTTGATTTTGGGATCATTCCGCATAAAACCATCTATTTGTTTCAATGCTTCATCGCGGATGTTAATTTTCACCGGGTTTAAAACTTCGGCTTGTTGCTTTACGGCGCTGGCCGGCAGGTATTGATAGGTGCGACCAGGAAAACCAAAGACCATGGTGAAATCTCCTTCTTCCACACCATCTAAAGAAATGGATAAAGATTTTTTGGGTTTGAATGGAACGTTTGATGCACTGTATTCTGCAGGGCGGTTATTTTTATCAGCATAAATTCTGAATACGGAAAAATCGCCTGTATGTCTTGGCCACATCCAGTTATCGGTATCAGCACCAAACTTGCCGATGGATGATGGTGGTGCACCTACCAATCGTACATCCCGATATGTTTCTGTAATGAACAGGTAATATTTATTGCCTTCATAAAATGGGCGGATCATCACATCTTCCCAATCATTTTTTTTAACGGTGGTCCTGATTTGCGCCAGGTTTTTATCAATCACCGATTGCCGTTCTTTTTCATTCATATTATCTGTAACACCTTTTAGTGCAGCATTACTGACATCTTCCATTCTTACAATAAAAGTGGCAAATAAACCGGCATTGGGTAACTCCTGTCCATGGTTCATTGCCCAAAAACCTGTCTCCAAAAAATTATGTTCAACCGTGGAGTGGCTTTGTATAGCACCATATCCACAATGATGATTGGTGAGTATTAATCCCTGGTTGGAAATCACTTCGCCGGTACAAAATCCACCAAAACTTACAATGGCATCTTTTAAACTGCCACTATTAATATTATAGATATCCTTTGCACTGATCTTCATCCCCATGCTTCTCATTTCCTTTTCATTCATGCTTTCTAAAAGCAATGGCAGCCACATACCTTCATTGGCAAACAAAAAGGAGAGTGGACTAAAAACAAAAGCAAGCAATAACAATTTCAATTTTTTCATTTGTATATTTTTATTTTTTTGGCTACATGGATTGTATCTCAAAAATTAGTTCTGACATTTTTGCGATTCATTTTATGCCCGGATTCTTTTAAACAAGAAAGTAAATTTATAGCATTTCATTTGGAGCGATATGAGTTTTAATAAGGGTTATCTATTATGCTGTTTTTTAAGTTTCTCAAAATTTTGCTCACATGGATGTGTTAACGGGACTAAAAAAATGTGAGTAACCCTGCGTGAAACGTTGACATTCCCGTTAATCTTTGGCCGCTAATATTGAAGCGACCAAAAAATTTTAGGACACCTGTGGGTTAATGCAACATTATCCGGAAACAATTAACAATTATTTCCGACCAAACTATAAAGGCTTTTTGTTTTGATGGTTGTTCACAGCCTGGTGAAAAAATATAACAAATGCAGGTGTGGCGGGAAAACATGCTGTGGATTAATCCCGGTTCAATGTGAATAAACTATAGTAATTAACTTTGCCAAAAGAAATTCAGTAGAATTATCCACCAATCCACAGCCATAATAATAATATACTTTTTCTTATAAAAATATATTAAGGTTATTATCTAGGTTTTAGTTGATGAAGAAAAAAAATTTAGGATTGATGCACGAAAACAAAATACATTGCACACCCTCTCAAAAAGTTTTTGCAAAATGAACACAGGTACATTGACATCAACAGCAGATTTACAAAAAGCCAAAGAACAGGTTGAAGCTATCGGCTTTCTTGACCTGGATATTGATCCAACATTAGACTTGTTTGCAGAAATTGAAAAATTAAAAAAAGAAAAAAATGCTGTGATCCTGGCGCACTATTACCAGGAGCCGGATATACAGGACGTAGCGGATTATATTGGCGACAGTCTCGGGTTGGCACAGCAGGCAGAGCAAACCAATGCGGATATGATCGTGTTTGCCGGTGTGCACTTCATGGCGGAAACGGCAAAAATTTTAAATCCCACAAAAAAAGTAGTTATACCGGATTTAAAAGCTGGTTGTTCTTTGAGTGATTCCTGTCCGCCGCCGTTGTTTAAAAAATTCAAGGAACAACATCCGGACCATGTAGTTGTTTCTTACATCAACTGCAGTGCAGGCATCAAAGCTTTGAGTGATGTAATTTGTACCAGCAGTAATGCCAAAATAATTGTTGATAGTTTTCCTGAAACGCAACCTATCATTTTTGCACCAGATAAAAATTTGGGCGCTTATATCAACAAGGTAACGGGCAGGAATATGCTATTATGGAATGGTGCCTGTATGGTTCATGAAATATTCAGTTTGGAAAAAATATCTAAATTAAAAGTTCGGCATCCTAATGCGAAAGTTATCGCCCACCCTGAATGTGAAGAACCTATTCTGCGTTTGGCAGATTATATTGGTTCTACAACTGGTTTATTAAAATATACGCAGAACAACGAGGCCAAGGAATTCATCGTTGCCACTGAAGCCGGCATATTGCACCAGATGATGAAAGCATCACCCGATAAAACCTTTATACCTGCACCGCCGGATAATAGTTGCGCATGTAATGATTGTCCGCATATGAAAAGAAATACACTGGAAAAAATTTACCTCTGCATGAAGTATGAACTTCCGGATATTATTATGGATGAAGATTTGCGTAAAGCGGCTTTAAAACCCATACAGCGCATGATGGAGATCAGTGCTGCCGCTGGTTTATAAATTTTAATTTATCCTTACTAATGCAAGTTTATTTAATTTTTTATTCCTGGTTTTTGGATTGATAAATTTCAGATCTAAGCGGGTTATTTCAAAATCAGGGTGAGAAACTGTTTCCTTCACTGTATAACCTTTGGCTGTTAATTCCTGCATATTTTTTTCCTGGATCATAACCCATACAGGTTTGGTGGATGGTAAATTAGCAGTATCTAATTCTTTCCTCAGTTCAGCCGAATAAAAGTCATAGGAAGAACTGTAGATACCCGGCCAGTAATAAACATTTTTTGCATCTATTTTATTTTTGGTTGAAAATGCCAGTTCATTTCCACCCTGGTATTTTAAAAGTGATGGATAGAAGTTTAGATTCAATAAATAAAATACCAGTATAAAACTCATTACCGAAATGCTGATTAATTTTTGGTAAGGATTTTTTTGTTTTATAAGAATGTAAACAAAGAGGATTATCAATAAAATAAACCCTGCAACCAGCCATGCATTGGTTAATGCAAATGCCCAGGTATTTAAAGTTATAATCAAGACTAACGTTAAAGAAGAAATGATATACTGAAGGATCAGTAATTTTTTTATCAATAAACTTTGTTTGTTTTTAACCAGGTAACCTGCCACCATGATTGCTGAAACGGGAAGAATGATATTTAAGTAATGAGGTAATTTAAACCCGGCAAAAGTAATAAGCAATGCAAAAGCCAGAATAGTTCCTGCTGTTATCCATTCGCAGTTATTATTATTTATATTTTTTATTCTATTGAAAAGGGTTAGGTAAGCAATAATACTCCATGGAGCAAATGCCCATAAATAAGTATGAAAGAAAAATAAGCGATCACCTGATGAATCACTGCCAAAGTTTTCACCTGATATCCTTTCAATATTCTGGTTCCACAGAATAAATGCGACTCCTGATCTGCCTGTTTCTCCACGGATAATTTTTTCAGGATGCAGGTCAAACTGTAAATAATAACAATACAGTACTGGTGAAA
>CAMPGG010000099.1 GCA_946885335.1 uncultured Chitinophagaceae bacterium | reverse complement strand
TCTTACTACTCACTTTCCCATCGCATATTTAATTCCACCCAATACATGTTGTAAGAATAAAGTTTCTGACCAGGATGCTTCTGTATGTCCCAATGCCGTATAAAAAGAACGTCCGCCATCAAATGCATGATACCAGGACATGGGGTGATTGTTATTCATTGTTCCGCCGGTATAAGATGATTCATCAATAGTCATGATAATTTTTACATCCGGATTCAGGTTTTTAAAATTGTACCATTCATCTGTCCTGTTCCATTTGGCAGGTAAATGTTTCGTTGATGCATGTGCGTTATCAATGATGTTAAGTGTGGCCGCTTGTATTTCCGGGTGATTCTGAAAATAGGCGCCAGCCAGTTTACCATACCATTCCCAATCATATTCTGTATCGGCAGCTGCATGAATGCCCGCATAACCACCACCTGCCTGTATGTATTTTTTAAATGCCAGTTCCTGTTTATCATTCAATACGTTTCCCGTGGTATGTAAGAATACAACTGCGGCATATTTTTCAAGCGAAGCTTCATTAAACAAGTCAGCATTTTCAGTTGTGTCTACTTTAAAATGATTATCTATCCCCAATTTTAATATGGCAAGTTTCGCAGCTGGTATAGAAGTGTGGCGAAATTTTTCTGTTTTAGAAAAAACCAAAATTCTTTGATCCTGTTTTTGTTCGCAAGAAAAAAACGACAGTATAAATGGAAGTAAAACCAATATGGTATGCATCAATTTGTATTTTGTTTCATAAGGATCTTGATTTTTATCCTTAACCTATTTCATTAATTCAATTGCGGATCAATCGGGTAATTGATCATCATTTCAAATTCCCCACCCAGGTGTCTTAAACTGTCTTTCCATACCTCATCTGATTTTGAATGAAAAACCAATTTTCGGGTAGCCTCTGCCGTTAGCCAGGTTTTTTCTTTTATTTCATCATCCAGTTGTCCATCACTCCAGCCTGAATACCCAATGAAAAATCGAATTTTATCCGGATCAATTTTATCTTCCAAAATCAATTCTACCACTTTATCAAACTCACCTCCCCAATAAATGTCTTTCATTACTTCAACACCACCGGGTATGTCGTCCGGATATTGATGCAGAAAATGGATAGTGTCTTTTTGAACCGGTCCGCCATAATAAACCGGTAAAGCATGACCGGTCAATTCCGGTATCAATTCATCAATGGTGTTTATATATGGCCTGTTTAAAACAAATCCAAAACTGCCTTCTTCCTGGTGTTCGCACAAAAAAACAACGGTGCGTAAAAAATTAGGATCTTTTAAAAACGGATCTGAAATCAATAATATGCCCGGCGCCGGATCAATCATAATATTCGGTTTTAATGAATAAGCGTACTCTCTTTTCAGACAAATAAAACCCTTAAACTGCGGCTTTGATCACATAGTAAATATAAACAGATGTTAAAATAAAACAAGTAACCAGGATTATAATCTTTGCCAACATGATGGCATTTACCTTTGCGTGGATTTTGCTGTTATTTAAAACACATTATCTTCAAGGCCAAATTTTTTTTGCGTGAAGCGTATTTTTCCTGTCATTATTGTTCTGATCACTTTATCGTTAATTGGTATCATCATTATCCAGTTAAGCTGGTTAAAGAACATGGTTTTATTAAGAGAAGAGCAGGTAAAGCAAAGAGTTGTAGATGCTACCTTACTTGTTGGTTCTGACCTGGCACAGCATAAAGGAAGTTACTCAACACCAACGCCGCGTATCTTTCCATCAGATAATTTTTCACTTGAACTTATTCGCCCGGTTACAGTTGGACAACGATTTACAACCCAGGAAATAAATGAAAAGATCAAAGCTGCATTTGTAGCTTCTAAAATGGAAGACACTCCATTTGAGTTTGCTTTAGCAACCATCAGTTCCAGGGGGATGATGAATTATATTGAAAGGCAATCATCCAATTTTGCCCGGATGTTTGCCGACAGCATCAATAACTACCAATATATTTACCCGCTTATTTCTCCCAGTGGGTCAGCTGCAGAAAATCTTACGCCGGATGAAATCCTGATCGTAATTGTTCCTGATTTGCAGGAAATCGTTTACAAGTCATTAAGGTTGCCTATTACTTCTGCCATTATATTTACCATCATCATTGTTGCTGCATTCTATCTTACCGTTGCAACCATGCTTCGTCAGAAAAAGATGAGTGAGATAAAGAATGATTTCATTAATAACATGACGCATGAATTTAAAACGCCACTGGCAACAATTTCATTAGCCGTTGATGCATTGCGAAATGACAAGGTTCGATTTGATGGAGAGAAGATGACCTACTTCAGCAACATTATCAAAGAAGAGAATCAAAGGATGAACCGCCAGGTAGAAACCATTTTGCGTGCTGCGTTAATGGATAGAAAGGAAGTGAGGTTAAATTTGAAACCTGTTCATGCACACGAAGTGCTGGCGGATGTGCTCGATAATTTTACATTACAATTACAGGATAAGAACGGAAGGTTAGAAGTTAAGATGGATGCGACAAGCGACCTGATTGAAGCAGATGAAGTGCATTTTCCAAACCTGTTAAATAACCTGGTTGATAATTCTATAAAATATTCCAAAGAAAATGTGCCGCCGGTTATAAAAGTCTGCACCAAATCTGATAACAAAAATTTGGTTATCCGTTTAGAGGATAATGGTATTGGAATGAACCGCGAAACCGTTAAAAGAATTTTTGAAAAATTTTATCGTGCACATACCGGTAACCTGCATAACGTTAAAGGATTTGGTCTTGGATTAAGTTATGTAAAAACAATGGTCGAAGGGCATCATGGTGAAATTAAAGTGGAAAGCGTATTGGGCAAAGGCAGTTGTTTTACTTTGACATTGCCATTAAAAAAATAAACTTTAGTTACGTTTTATCCAGATAAGACTTCCATCGCCATAGCTTAAAAAGCGGAATTTATTTTCCAGTGCATATTCATAAATTTTTTTCCAATCATCACCCGCAATAGCAGCCACGATTAGTAATAAAGTAGATTGGGGCTGATGAAAATTCGTGACCAGGGCATCAGCCATCTTTACTTCATATCCTGGCGTAATGATCAACTGCGTTTTAGAAAAAAACGTTTCAAGTTCACGTTTTTCCATCCACTTTAATAATGCATCAAGCGATTCTTTAACAGTAATGGATAAACGATTTAATGCTGTTGCTTCCCATTGATCCAACACTAATTCTTCTGCGTCAATATTTTTATCCTGGAAAACTTTTACGCCTAACCAGTACAAACTTTCTAATGTCCGCAAAGTTGTAGTGCCTACTGCTATTCTTGTTCTTTTTTCTGTTTCTGCTAACTGGCGGATCAGTGCTGCACTAACCTGGAAATATTCCGCATGCATTTCATGATCTCCCAGCGTTTCACTTTTAACCGGTTTAAATGTACCAGCTCCCACATGCAGTGTTACAAAATCATGATTGATGTTTTTTGTTTTAAAACTATTCATTACTGATTCTGTGAAATGCAGACCGGCTGTAGGCGCCGCAACTGATCCCAGGTAGCGGGCATAGATCGTTTGATATCTTTCTTCATCGCTTTGCGATGCTTCTCTTTTTATATAAGGCGGTAAAGGAATGGCACCCGCTTCGTGCAGCACGGCTGCAAATGAAAGTGTTGCTGGTGACCAGCTTAATTCAATGATAAAATGGTCCTGTTTTTTTTCAATATATCTCGCCTCTAATAAAATATCCTGTTGCTGGGTGGAAATTTTTTTCTGCAAAACCTGTCCATGTTTCCACTTGGATGCGCCGCCTATTAAACATTTCCATAAAACTTTTTCCTGCTGTTCCATGGCAGTGGTAATATCTGGCTGCCCTTCAGGCTCCAGGCAAAATATTTCAATAACGCCCCCCGTTGGCTTTTGAAAAAGTATCCGGGCTTCCAAAACTTTGGTGTTATTAAAAACCATTAAGCTTTCTGCAGGAATATGTTTAGAAAGGTTGTAGTAAAAATCTTCCGTTATTTCTCCATCCCTGAATATTAATAAACGGGAAGCATCTCTTTGTTCTAAAGGAAACCAGGCAATTTGGTCTTCGGGAAGGGTATATGTATAATCCCTGATTTGAATGTTTTTTGGGTCCATATTGTACAGCTAACTGCTGTTTTAAATTAAATCTTCAAATAAATAATAAAGTTGATATAAGTCTTATCCAGATTGAATGCGGGTTTCTGCACCGGTTATCCACAGTCAATTCACTCCTTTTTACTGTTTTAAGTATTGAATTCCCTGAAACGCTTATTGGGCTTCCATCGCAAGCAAAAAAAATCTGTGGAAAAATTAAAAAACCAAAAATTTGTCATGAAAGTGGGAAAAAGTGTTATTTTGTGTGAATTAATAATATTTTTTTACAAATCTCTGATAATGACCGGATTTCTTGGTGAATATGAAGCCACATTGGATGCCAAGGGCCGCTTTCTTCTCCCGGCAGGCTTTAAAAAGCAGTTGCCGGAATTGGAAGTAGCGAAGTTCGTTATTAACAGGGGTTTTGAAAAATGTTTGGCACTTTACCCGGTAAAAAATTGGGAACCACTTTTTGAACGGATCAGCGCTTTAAATGATTTTGATCCGAAAGTGAGAGAGTTTCGGCGTTATTTTTTGAACGGGGCCACGATCATTGAACCGGATAGTGCCGGCCGCATTTTAATCCCGGCAAACCTGAAAGATCATGCAGGCCTTGAGAAAGATATTGTGCTGGTGGCTGCCGTAAACAAATTAGAAATCTGGGATAGTAATAAATACAAACAGCTCTTTGATTCATTTTCACCCGAAGCATTCAGTGGCCTGGCCAATGAAGTAATGGCTGGTGGCATTAAGTTGGATGGTTGATAAGCAGAGGATTTTCCTATGGTAAAGCAAAAGAAAATAAGTGCAAAGGATCTTGTAGAAGCTAACCAGTCGCAAATCCCATCTTCATCAGCTTATCATACACCCGTTTTGCTCCAGGAAGCAATCGAAGCCCTGGTAATTAAGCCTGGCGGAATCTATGTTGACTGCACATTTGGAGGCGGCGGTCATTCAAAAGCGATTTTAGAAAAATTGGGTCCTGGAGGAAAGCTTGTTGCTTTTGACCAGGATGCAGCTGCAAAAGAAAATGTACCTGCCGATGCGCGGATATTATTCATCCCGCAAAACTTCAGGCACCTGCAACGGTTTTTAAAATTGCATAACATTCCTGGAGTGGATGGCATACTGGCAGATCTTGGTGTAAGCAGTCACCAGTTCAATGAAGCGGAAAGAGGATTTTCAACCCGGTATGATGCTGATCTCGATATGCGGATGGACCAACGGCAACCTTTAACCGCTTTTAATGTGGTGAACACTTATAGCGAACAACAGTTGCATAAGATTTTTGAACAGTATGGTGAAGTGACCAATGCAAAGACCCTGGCCAAAACGATTGTTCAACAACGTGATCATGTTTCTTTTAAAACCATTGAAGGTTTCAAAAATGCGCTCAGGGAAATTGTAAAAGGAAATCCGAATAAATATTTCGCACAGGTTTTCCAGGCATTGCGAATTGAAGTGAATGATGAAATGGGTGCTTTGAAAGAAATGTTGCAGCAAACCCCGGCAGTTTTAAATCCAGGGGGCAGGGTGGCCATCATTACTTTTCATTCAGGTGAAGACAGGGTGGTGAAAACATTTTTTAAAAATGAATCTTTTGATGAGCCGGATGAAAATCCATTTAGCCGGGAAAAGAAAGAACGGAAGTTGAAAGTGATAACGAAGAAACCATTGGTTCCTTCACAAGAAGAAACAAAAAGAAATCCAAGATCACGCAGTGCAAAATTGCGGGTGGCGGAGAAAATAAATACGAACCCTTAGAATATTAAAACATATAACCAATACCTGCTGAAGAATATTTTGAACATGTAATAAACAGTCAAAATTAATTATGCCTGAAACTGAAAACCCAAAAGAACGGGACTCGCGGTTAAACTGGAAATCATGGTTGAATTATCAATCGATTGTCAGGCAGGTGCCGTTCTTTTTGTTTCTGGCTTTCCTTGCCGTTTTGTATATCTATAACGGTCATCATGCAGACAAAACGATCCGGAATATAAACCATGAAGCAAAACAAGTGAAAGAGTTACAGTATGAATATAAAACCGTGAAGAGTGAAGTGATGTTTCGCAGTAAACAAAGTGAATTAGTCAAAGCGGTTGAACCCATGGGATTAAAAGAGCTTACGGTATCACCTGTTATTTTAAAAGACTCATTATAAAAATTAGCTGTTTAGAAAGTTGGAAATTAAAAAAGACATATTGTGGCGTGTTTACCTGAGTTTCATCGGCATTGTTTTGCTGGGATTCTTTGTGATAGGTAAAGCTTTTTACATCCAGAATGTAGAAGGTGAATACTGGCGCAGTATGAGTGACAGCCTTCACCAGCGCATCGTCCCGTTGGAAGCTGACCGTGGAACCATTTACAGTGAAGATGGACAAATGCTTAGCACTTCATTACCCACATTCGATATTTATATTGATTTTGCGGCCGAAGGTTTGAGAGATAAAAACGGGAAAAGATTTAAGGAGCATGTTGATTCTTTTGCCATTGCCATGTCCTCTTTTTTTGGAGACAAATCAAAAGCTGCTTATAAAAGCCAATTGGAAGCTGGTTATAAATCTAAGAGCCGTTATTATTCTCTAAAGAAGAAATTGACGTTTGCACAGTATAAAGTTTTTCGTGAATTTCCATTGGTAAGGTTAGGCAGAAATAAAAGTGGTGTAATTACCGAAGTAAACAGCGTTCGTTTAAATCCTTATGGTTTATTAGCCAATCGCACCATTGGCCTTTCAAGAAATAATGCACAAAATGTTGGATTAGAAAATACCTATGATTCATTGCTTAAAGGTGCCACTGGCCAAAGGTTGGTGCGTTTTATTGCAGGTGGTGCAGCCATCCCGGTTGAAGGTTATGAAATAGAACCTGAGAATGGAAAAAACATCATCACTACGATTGATGTAAACATGCAGGACATCGCCGAAAATGCTTTGATGAAAATGATGCTGCAGAGTGAAGCGCAAACCGGCACCTGTGTGGTTATGGAAGTAAGTACAGGAAAGATTAAAGCCATTGCAAACCTGGGACGACAAGAAGATGGCAGTTATTGGGAAGATTATAATTATGCGTTGAGAACAACCGAGCCTGGTTCCACCATAAAGCTGGCTACATTAATGGCTGTTTTGGAAGAAGGTAAAAAAACGATCCACGACCAGGTGCAGATCGGAACTACCGGTAATGCATATGTGGGTGTTAGAAATGTAACCGATGCGGAAAGAGCTCCCAAAGCTTTAATGAGTGTTAAAGAATGTTTTGCGCATAGTTCAAATGTGGGCATGAGCCGTATTGCATATGAAACATTCGCATCCAACCCGGATAAGTTTCTGGAATACCTGAAACATTTTCAATTAGACAAACGCACTGGAATTGATCTTGCCGGGGAAGAAAAACCAAGGTTGCCCCGGATGAAGAAAAACAGGGAAGGGCTTCATGCCATGGTTACCATGAGTTTTGGTTATGCCATTGAAGTAAGCCCCATGCAAACACTTACATTATATAATGCGATTGCCAATAAAGGCAAAATGATGAAACCATACCTGGTAAACCGCATTGAAAATGATGGATTGCTTGTTAAAGAATTTAATCCTGTTGTTGTCGTCGATGAAATTGCTAAACCATCAGTGATAAATGCTGTACAGGAATGCCTGAATGCCGTATCCATTGAAGGCACAACCAAAAGAGTATTTAAAGAAACACCTTTTGCGGTTGCAGGTAAAACTGGAACCTCGCATTATGCCAGCGGCGAAATAAAATATCATCATGGTATTTACCAGGCTTCTTATGTTGGATATTTTCCTGCAAATGAGCCGAAGTACAGTTGCATCGTTGTAATAAAAACAAAACCACGTGCAGCTATGCATTATGGTGGTCAATTGGCTGCGCCTGTTTTTAAAGAGGTGGCTACTAAGTTATATGCGATGTATGTAGAAGATAAACAACCGGTAAAAAACAAATTTGCACCGGATAGTACAAGCTTCTTTTATGCAGGTTATACCAGCGATGTTAAAAATGTTTTCAACCAGCTTGGGGTGAAATATAAAGATTCAGTGACACAAAATTTTTGGAGCACTGTTTATGATCAGCAATATTCAACCGTGGTTTCCGGGAATGCGGTTAAACCTAAACGAATGCCTGATGTAAAAGGACTTGGTTTAAAAGATGCCCTTTATTTATTAGAGAATATGGATGTAAAAGTGGTGATTGGCGGTAAAGGAAAAGTAATTCAACAATCCATTGCACCAGGTACTGGAATAAACAATGGAATGACGGTATACCTGGATTTTGGTTAAAAAATTTTAATAGTTAGATGCAGTCATTAACAGACATATTGTATAAAGTAAACCTGAGATCAGTTTCGGGCAGCATGGCCATACAGGTTAGTGATGTGCATACGGATTCAAGAAAAGTAACACCGGGCACTTTGTTCATAGCTGTTAAAGGTGTGCAGGTTGACGGACATTTATTTATTGACCAGGCAATTGGAAATGGTGCAACTGCCATTGTTTGCCAGCAGATGCCGGCAAAATTACATGAAGGCATTACCTATATTTCTGTTGATAACAGTGCGATGGCGGCAGGTTATATAGCACATAATTTTTTTGGAACGCCATCTGCCAAATTGAAGATTGTGGGTGTAACCGGAACAAATGGAAAAACAACGGTAGCTACACTTTTATATAAATTATTTACTGTACTAGGTCCCAAATGTGGTTTAATCAGTACGGTTGAAAACAAGATCGGTGACCAGTTGCTTCCTGCATCATTTACTACGCCAGATGCAATTACATTGAACGCCTTATTAAAACAAATGGTGGATGCGGGTTGTGAATATGTTTTTATGGAGTCCAGTTCTCATGCTGTACACCAGCATCGTATGGCTGGCATCCATTTTAGCGGAGCAATATTTACCAATATCACCCATGATCATTTGGATTATCACCAAACGTTTGATGAATACATCCGCGTAAAAAAATCTTTCTTCGATGGTTTACCATCTGATGCATTTGCAATAAGCAACCTGGATGATAAACGTGGAACTGTGATGCTGCAAAATACATCTGCCAAAAAATATTTTTACAGCCTTAAAACAATGGCAGATTTTAAAGGAAAGATACTTGAAAATGCATTGTCAGGTTTAGTGATGAATGTAAATGAACAGGAAGTTCATTTCCGTTTAATTGGCGAGTTCAACGCATATAATTTATTGGCTGTGTATGGTGCTGCCATTTGTCTTGGACGGGAGAAAACAGAGGTGCTTCAATATCTCAGTATGCTAACAGGGGCTGAAGGAAGATTCGATTTTATTCTTTCACCCAAAGAAAAAATTATGGGCATCGTTGATTATGCACATACACCGGATGCATTGTTGAATGTGTTACAAACTATTAAGAAACTGGCAAAAAGCGATGAGCAGATCATAACCGTTGTTGGATGCGGTGGCGACAGGGACAAAACAAAACGGCCTGTAATGGCGGAAGTT
The DNA here is from genome assembly GCA_946885335.1 of uncultured Chitinophagaceae bacterium. The sequence continues at coordinate 1,156 of CAMPGG010000099.1, read as the reverse complement.
GCTTGTGCCCATAGCCACAGGGTGATTTTAACGAGTGATAATCCGCGTACGGAAGATCCATTACAGATCATTGCTGATATGGAAGCGGGTTTAAGTACTGCGGCCAAAAGAAAATACATATCCATAACCGATAGAAGAGAAGCGATTAAAACAGCCGTGAGCCTGGCAGCAGCGGAGGATATCGTTTTAATAGCAGGTAAAGGGCATGAAAAATACCAGGAGATTAATGGAGTCAGACATCATTTTGATGATAAGGAAGAATTAATGTCCATGTTCGATTTGTTAAATAAGTAAGATAAAAGCGCAGCATGTTATATCATTTATTTGAATGGTTTAAATCAGAAGGAATAAGGTTCCCGGGCAGCCAGTTGCTGGGTTTTATTTCTTTTCGGGTGATGCTGGCTGTTATACTTTCCCTTGTCATAACTACTTTATATGGCAGAAGGGTGATCAACCTGCTAAAGAAAAAACAAATTGGCGAAAGTGTTCGCGAACTGGGACTGGCAGGAGAAAAGATAAAAAAGGGTACACCCACCATGGGAGGTATCATCATCATATTGGGTATTTTAATTCCAACATTATTGATTGCCGATCTGAATAAAGTTTATATCAGGTTAATGATTGTAAGTACTGTTTGGTTAGGGATTATCGGGTTTATTGACGATTATCTAAAATTAAAAGCTAAACGAAAAGTTCAGGAAGCCGGGGAAAGTTATAAAAAGGGAGATAAAGATGGCTTGGCCGGTTGGTTCAAAATTTTGGGGCAGGTAGGCCTTGGCGTTATCATCGGTGCAACTTTATATTTTAATGACAATGTAACCATCTGGCGTGAATATATCGGTACACATAACCCTGCTGATACAACCCAGATCGTAAGAATGGTAGACGGCAATCAAAAGATCTTTGTAGAAACAAAAGTGCCTATTACCACCATTCCTTTTGTAAAAAATCATGAGTTTAATTATTCAAAACTTTTACCGGCCAGTCTGAGAGACTATACATGGGTGTTATACATTCTCATTGTAATATTTATTATTACGGCAGTTTCAAATGGATCAAATATTACCGATGGTTTGGATGGGCTGGCAACGGGAACTTCGGCATTGATTGGCGTCTGCCTGGGAATATTTGCATATGCCAGCGGTAACTTTTTTGT
>CAMPGG010000098.1 GCA_946885335.1 uncultured Chitinophagaceae bacterium | reverse complement strand
GTTTTTAATAAACAAAAGATCCAGGATGCTTTTGGAATAAATTTAAAAGACTGGAAAGCCAGCTTAGCCTCCTGTATTCAACGAATAGAAAATGCCCCGAAATAATAATTAAATGTTCTGTATAAAAAAGCCGGATGCTAAGTTTACTTAACATCCGGCTTTTGTTGACCCATAAGGATTCGAACCTTAAATGACTGAACCAAAATCAGTAGTGTTACCATTACACCATGGGTCAATCCCGAACTCCCAAAATTTCTTTTGGGAGTGCAAAAATAGGATTTGAACTGATTTCACCCAAAAGCTTTTTAATAAAACAACAGAATTTGTTCAATAAATATTAAAACACGGATCTTTTAACATTCATTCTATTTTGCATCTAATTGAATTAGGTTATTCTCTTCTTTTTCTTTTAATTCTTTTATCTTATCCAGGGCCCTGGCTACCACATCACACATAATAGTTACCAAACTGCCTGCAGGGGCATTTGCATAAGCATAATCAAGGGCTTCATCCTCATTTTGAATGATTGTTGTTGGTAAATTGGGATTCGTTTTGTCGATACCTGCTTTCAATAAATTAATAATTTCATCTGCTTCACGACCCCTAAGATTTTTATCGCACCTGATAATGATCTCATCAAAATAATTGGCTGCGATTTCACCCAATTCCCTGATATCCTCGTCCCTGCGATCGCCGGTACCACTGATCACACCAATTTTATGCGAATAATCAAGTTTACTTACAAAATCACAAAGCAATTTTAATCCATGTGGATTATGTGCAAAATCGGCGAGGAATGTGAAATTTTTAAATTTGAAAAAGTTTAGTCTTCCGGGTGTTTGATCCGTAGATGGTATAAATGAAAGCAAACCCTGCCTGATATCGGCAATGGTAATATCGCGGTAAAGATATGTGGCCATCACCGCGGGTAATGTATTTTGAATATTGTGAATCGCCTTTCCTTCAAAAGTGAGTGGAATATCTTTGGCGGCCATAACACGTATTTTCCAGGTACCTTTTAACAGGCTGATAAATCCATTTTCATAAACAGCCGCCAGGCCACCCTTAGCACAATGTTTTAGTATATGCGGATTTTTTTCATCCATACTAAAAAGTGCAATATTACAATCCAGCGTTTTTTTCATTTTAAAAACCCTTGGATCATCAGCATTTAAAATAGCATATCCATGTGGAAAAACAGTTTCTGCAACAACCGCTTTTACCTGCGCCATTTGTTCAACCGAATTGATGCCCCCAAGACCAATATGATCTGCTGCCACATTCGTTACAACTGCAACATCGCAATGTTGAAATGCAAGTCCTGATTTTAATATTCCTCCACGGGCACATTCAAGAACGGCAAAATCCACTGTAGGATCTTTTAAAACAAATTGTGCGGAAACCGGTCCCGTGCAATCGCCTTTCATCATTAATTGGTTCTGGATATAAACTCCATCGGATGTTGTATAGCCAGGTTTTTTGCCGGCAATTTTTGCAATATGCGCAATCAACCGGGTGGTGGTTGTTTTACCATTGGTACCCGTTACTGCAATAATTGGGATACGACCATTGGAACCTTTAGGATAAAGCATGTCAACAACCGGTTCCGCTACATTACGGGGTAGTCCTTCAGATGGATCAATATGCATTCTGAAACCAGGTGCGGCATTTACTTCTAAAACGGCTCCACCGTTTTCAGATAAAGGAGTTTTCAGATTTTCTGCCATGATATCGATACCGCAAATATCCAAACCAATGATGCGGGCAATTCTTTCACACATAAAAATATTGGCAGGATGCACTTCGTCTGTAAGATCTGCGGACGTTCCTCCTGTACTTAAATTGGCAGTTGGTTTTAAAGGAACAACTTCATCTTTTGCAGGAATGGTTTCCAGGTTATAACCTTTATCATTCAACATCTTCCATGTAAAATCATCTACTTTTATTTGCGTAAGTACTTTTTCATGGCCATAACCTCTGCGGGGATCTTCATTCACTTTATCAATTAATTGTTGAATGGTTTGCTTACCATCACCAATAACCGAAGCTGGCGTTCGCAATGCGGCACAAATAAATTTATAATCAATTACCAGCACCCTGAAATCGAAACCGGTAATAAATTTTTCAACAATAACATAGCGACTGTATTTTTGAGCGCCTTCAAATGCTTTTAATGCTTGTGTGTAATTGATGATATTGGTTGTTGCTCCTTTTCCATGATTACCATTAATGGGTTTTAGTACCAGCGGGTATCCAACCTTTTCTATAGCATCCTGTAATTCATCTTCTCTTTGAATAATAGTGCCGCGTGGAATGGGAACTTCTGCCTGCTCCAATAAATTTTTTGTTTCTTCTTTATCGCCGGCAATATCAACAGCAATAGAAGACGTTGTACTTGCAATAGTGGCACGGATCCGTTTTTGTTTGTGGCCATGGCCCAATTGCACAAGCGAATGTTTATTTAAACGGATAAAAGGAATGCCTCGTTTGGCAGCCTCTTCAACAATGCATCCGGTTGAAGGACCCAGGCGGGTTTCTTCCCTGATCTCCCGCAAACGCATAATATCATTTTCAAGATCATATTCTTTTCCTTCTATCAGCGCTTCAGCAATTTTTACCGAGGCCCTGGCCGTGTACACACCCGCATCTTCTTCTTTGTAATCAAAAATTACAAAGTATACTCCATTTTCACCGGTGCTGCGGGTTCTGCCAAAACCACAATCCATGCCGGCAAGGGTTTGTAATTCCAGGGCAATATGTTCTATCACATGACCCATCCAGGTTCCTTCTTCCACGCGGGTAAAAAAACCACCGGCCACACCTTCGCTGCAGCGATGTTCATACATACCAGGTAATAGTGATTTTAACCTTTCTAAAAATCCGTCAATTTTATTGGTAGGTCTTTCTTCCATTTCCTCCAGGTCCAGTTTCATCTGAATGAGTTTGGGACGACGAACACTCCAATAATTTGGACCTTTTAAGACTTTGATGTCGATGATCTTCATATACTTTTCTTAGATGCGGAAATTAGTTTTTTTTGGGTTTGCTACCAATTTTGGTTTGATCTGAAATAACCAGGCAGGATCAATTGCAAATAATTTTCTTTTAAGTTTACTTACATTTAAAATAAAATATCATTCCATGGATGCTGATAATCGTAGAAGTTTTTTAAGAAAGGCCGGATTATTTTCTGCCACTGCTTTATTTAGTTCTGTATGGCAACCTGCATGGAGTCGTCAACTTGAACATGCATTAAAAAACAGTGAGCAATTAACTGCGGATGAATTGGCGAATGATGAATCATTCTGGTATTATGTGCAGCAATCATTTACTGTTTCGCCGGGCATCATCAATTTAAATAATGGTGGTGTATCACCTGCCCCCAAAACAGTGCAGGATGCAATGAAAAGATATTATGACCTGAGTAATGAAGCACCCAGCTATTATATGTGGCGTATCATTGACCAGGGACGTGAACCTTTAAGAAAAAATTTAGCCGTGCTGGCTGGTTGTGATGCAGAAGAAATCGCCATGAATCGAAATGCTTCTGAAGGATTGGAAACAATCATTTTCGGACTTCAGTTAAAAGCAGGTGATGAAGTAGTTGCTGCAAAACAGGATTATCCAAACATGGTCAATGCGTGGAAGCAAAGAGAAAAAAGAGACCAGATTAAAATGATTTGGGTAAACCTGGAAACTCCCACTACGGATGAAGATTACCTGGTGAAACAATATGTAAATGCATTTACACCAAAAACAAAAGTCGTCCATCTAACACACATAATAAATTGGAACGGGCAAATATTACCAGTGAAGAAAATTGCGCAGGAAGCCCGTAAAAAAGGGATTGAAGTGGTTGTTGATGGTGCACATAGTTTTGCTCATTTTGATTTTAAGATTCCTGATCTTGATTGTGATTATTATGCAACAAGTTTACATAAATGGTTATATGCGCCAATCGGTGCAGGAATGCTTTATGTAAAAAAGAATAAGATCAAAAACCTGTATCCACTATTTGCTGCGGCCGATCCGCTGCAGGATGATATTCGCAAATTTGAAAATTTAGGAACCAGGCCCTTCTTTATTGAACAAGCTATTGGTAAAGCAATAGAATTTCATGAAATGATCGGGAGTGAGCGGAAAGAAAAAAGACTGCACTACCTGAAAAATTACTGGATGGAAAAAGTGCAGGATCTGCCTGCGGTTGTTCTCAATACATCACTTAATCCCCAATGGGGTTGCGCCATTGGTAATATTGGCATTCAAGGAAAGAAGCCTGCTGAACTGGACCAGTATTTATTTAATAAATACAAAATTCACACAACAACCATTGAATGGGAGAATATCAAAGGAGTCAGAGTTACTCCTAACGTATATACAACTACTAAAAATTTAGACTTGTTGGTGAAAGCAATCAGGGAGTTTGTAAAAACAACATAAATTTTTCGGGGATTGTAAGGTTCAATCATTTTAATATAAATTTCTGTAAAATATTTATCCACTTACTAACATACTCAGCGAGGCGGCCTTTACGTTAGATCATTTTCTTTTACATTTGTTTTAATCAAACCCGCCTGAATGATACATCCTAAGGGAAAACTTATAGCTGTTGGAGGCGCCGAAGACAAAGGAACTGACCTTGAAAAGGGTGAAATTTTTCGCAATAACCTCAATTTTTTCGAACTGGGTATTTTACGGCGCATAGTTGATGAAGCAGGTGGAATCGATTGCAGGATAGAAGTAATTACAACTGCTTCTACAATTCCTTACGAAGTTGGAAATAATTACCTGAATGCTTTTGGAAAAATAGGCTGCACCAATGTTGGTGTAATGCATATTCGTAACAGGCAGGAAGTAAATGAAGAAGAATACCTGAAACGGATTGAAAAATGTGATGCAGTAATGATGACTGGCGGTAACCAGTTACGGTTAAGTGCTACATTCGGAGGAACAACCTTTCTGCGTGCTATTTTAAACAGGTATGAAAACGAAAATTTTGTTGTTGCAGGTACCAGTGCCGGAGCAATGGCTATGAGTAATACCATGATTTATGAAGGTAATGCCATAAGAGCTCATTTAAAAGGTGAAGTGAAAATTACAACCGGTTTGGGTTTTATAGATGATGTAATCATTGACTCACATTTTGAGAAGCGAGGCCGTTTTGGTCGTTTATCACAGGCAGTTGCAACAAATCCGCAGTGCATTGGTATTGGATTAGGAGAAGATACCGGGATGTTGATTACTGAAGGAAATAAAATGGAAGCGATTGGAAGTGGCCTTGTAATGATCATTGATGGTCACGAAATCAGGCATAGCAATATTGCTGATATACCAGATGGTAATCCAATCAGTATTGAGAATATTAAAGTTCATTTTTGTGAAAAGGGGAATGGCTTTTATTTGCGGGAACGCCGGTTTGAAATGGAAATGCAGGAAGGTGCATTGATCCGCAAACAAGTGGATGTTGAATAAGCTCCATATTTATTTTCTGTAATTATATTTTTTTCATTTTGGTTGATGTGGAAAAGGCAAAATATACTTTTAATTAATCACTGATGAGATCTCTGTTACTCTTAGTATTTGCGGTTATTTTTATTTCCTTCATGCCGGGTAAAAAATTAAAAGTCATATTTTTTGGGGATTCAATAACCGAAGCGGGTGTAAAACCTGGCGGTTATATTTCCCTGTTGGATAGCATTGCAAAGAAAAACAGCAGTAACCATACATACGACTTCATCGGAAAGGGTATAGGTGGAAACAAAGTTTATGATCTTCTTTTTCGGTTAGATGAAGACGTTATAGCCATGCAGCCTGATGTAGTTGTGATCTATATCGGCATCAATGATGTATGGCATAAATCACTTGCCGGCACCGGTACGGATACAGATCGATTTCAACGTTTTTACCAGGAAATTATTGACAAGCTGAAGGCAAAAAATATAAAAGTCATTCTCTGCACACCCTCTGTCATTGGTGAGAAAACAGATCACAGCAATCCGCAAGACGGAGATCTGAACGCATATGCAAACATTGTTCGCCACCTGTCAACAACCAATAATCTTCCATTGGTTGACTTAAGAAAAGAATTTATTTCTTACAACCTGGTTAATAATGCATCAAATGCACCAAGCGGGGTGTTAACATCCGACAGGGTGCATTTGAATAACAATGGAAATTTATTGGTAGCCCAATCCATATGGAAAGTGCTGGCTAACTTAAATCTATAACCGATAACTGAAAGATAAACCACTGGACATGCCATTATGGAATGGCGCCAATTTCACTCTTTCATTGTTTATTAATTTGTTTTTATGAAACTGGGGAACAAGAATTCCGCTTAAAGTTCCAATGGCCACACCTGTAATCAAATCGGATGGGAAATGTTTACCCCCTTTATAACGTAAATATGCAGTCGCAAATGTTGAAGCAGATGCCGCTGTATATAAAACCCATTTGAATTTCGATTCCGGGTGATAATCAGCATAAACTTTTGCAATAAAAAAGACAGATGTGGCCACCATGGCGGGATGCCCACCTATAAAAGAATTGGTTGAACCACCACTTCTTCTTTCATCCATCGGTACTTCAGGATTATAAGCCAAAGGCCTGTAACGGTTTACAAAATAATTTGACCCGGTATAAAAAACACCTGTTATAGAAAGTGCTTCGAGATATAGAAAACCAATTTTTGCTGCATCTTTCCTGATATCCTTATCAAGTAATAACACTAAAGGAAGTGGCATGGAACCATAAAAAAGCATGTCGCTTTGTTTGGTTGCCTTTTCTGAGTAATTGTCAGCCGCACGGCGATCAAAACTATTGATATCACTTTTTCTAAGCGCTAATATGTCTTCTTCGGAAGAAGCATCTTTACTGTAAATTTTTGAGAATCCTAATAAACTTAAACCAGTTCCAATTGCTGTTAAAGGAACATCAACTGCTGGTTTTAATTTATAAATTTCAATATCGGGATCTACAAATGGTTTAGGATCAACCCCTGCACTATCATTTACTACAATGTTTGTGTCATTTAAAATTGCAACGTAAACTGAATCTTGTTGATTAAAGGCCTGGATGGAGGTTATTATACAAAAAAATAACCCGGTCACATATTTCATCATGGTAGAATTTTATTCACCATATAAAAAAAACATACCAACCGGGATAAAAATGATTTATTGACAATAAACAAGGTAGAAATTCTTCTTTCCTTTTTGTACCAGGATATATTTATTGTTTAATAAATGAGATGTATTGATTTGCATCGCCACCTCAGATGCTTTTTCCCTGTTGATGCTAATACCACCGGATTGTAAAGTTTTTCGGGCTTCGCCTTTACTGGGAAATATGGAAGTTTCGGATAAAAAACTGATCACATCTATACCTGATTCAACTTTTTCCATAGGAAAATTAGAAAGGGGAACACCTTCCATTGATTGTAAAAGTTCTTTTTCATTTAATGAACGAAGATTTTCAACCGGGTCGCCACTGAATAATTTTTCTGTGGTTTGTATGGCAGCTTCGCATTCTTTTTCCCCATGTACAAATGTGGTTACTTCTTTAGCTAATTTTTTCTGTAAAACTCTTTGACCTGGATCGGATTGGTGCTGAGTTAAGATCTCCTCAATTGCATTTTTGGGTAAAAAAGTAAAAATTTTAATATATTTTTCTGCATCATCGTCAGCAGTATTTAACCAAAATTGGTAAAACTGGTAGGGCGATGTTCTTTCCGGATCAAGCCAAACATTTCCCTTTTCTGATTTTCCAAACTTTCCACCATCGGCCTTTGTAATTAACGGGCAGGTAAATGCAAAAGCTTCCCCATTAGCTTTTCTTCGGATCAATTCAGTCCCGGTGACTATATTTCCCCATTGATCGCTACCACCCATTTGTAGCTTACAATTCTTATGTTTATAAAGCCAGTAAAAATCATATCCCTGTACTAATTGGTAAGTAAATTCGGTAAAACTCATTCCGGAATCGCCTTCCAATCGCTTTTTCACACTGTCTTTTGCCATCATATAATTAACAGTGATATGTTTTCCGGCATCCCGGATAAAATCCAGGAAGGTGATTTGTTTAAACCAGTCATAGTTATTGACCATTTCTGCGCTGTTGGGCAGGGAAGCATCAAAATCAAGGTATTTAATCAATTGATTGCGAATACCTTCAACATTTTTGTTCAACACATCTTCACTTAACATATTCCTTTCTTCGCTCTTAAAGCTAGGATCGCCAACCATTCCTGTGGCCCCTCCAACCAGGGCAATTGGTTTATGACCAGCTTTTTGTAAATGAACAAGCAGAATAATGGGAACCAGGCTGCCAATATGGAGCGAATCGGCAGTGGGATCGAAACCGATATAGCCTGTGGTCACTTCTTTAAGTAGTTGATCTTCAGTGCCTGGCATGATGTTTTGAATCATGCCACGCCAGGAAAGTTCTTCAATCAGGTTCATTTTACTTTTTGGCAAATGTAAAGCAGATTTAAAAGCCATCAGAATGCTGCAATATATTTGTATTCAATACGTTTTCAATTTTCCATCTTTTAGGATTGAAAGCTATGATTTTGAGGGGCGAAAGTATATTTTTGCATTTCCGTGATCCTTTAAAAACAACAAACTAATTGCATTATAAGAAACCTCTCCGCATGAAATCACCCGCCTTAGCTTTATCCGTTATTTTTATTCTCATTACTATTACCGGGGAGGCTCAATTTAGAAAATACTCCAATGAATTTCTCAATATTGGTGCAGGTGCCAGGGGCTTGGCAATGGGAAGTGCACAGGTAGCTTCTGCCAATGATGGAACTGCTGCTTATTGGAATCCTGCAGGTTTAGTATTTGTAAAAGATCAACCCCAGGTTAACTTAATGCACGCCGAATATTTTGCGGGTATCGGTAAATATGATTTTGCAGGGATTGCTTTTCCTTCTGCAGGTAATAAAAGAACACTAGCCATTACCGGTCTTCGGTTTGCCGTAGATGATATAATGAACACTTTATTTCTGGTGGAACCTGATGGTTCAATAAACTATAATAACATACAGGCATTTTCTTCAGCCGACTATGCATTTTTAGTTTCATTCGCCCAAAAAATAAAAGAATCCGAAAATAAAAATGTACAATTTGGTGTGAATGCCAAAGTAATTCATCGAAATGTTGGCAAGTTTGCCAAAGCCTGGGGTTTTGGAATTGATGCTGGTTTGCAGATCCATAAAGACAAATGGAAATTCGGAATCTCCGGACGTGATATCACTTCAACTTTTAACGCATGGTCATTCTCTTTTACAGAAAGAGAAAAAGAAGTTTTATACCTGACCAATAATGAAATTCCTGTAAAATCAACTGAATTAACAGCGCCAAGATTAATATTAGGTGTTGCCCGTGAATTTGATATCAGTGAAAAAGTAAGTTTATTGGCTGAAGCTAATTTTGATCTCACTTTTGATGGTCAGCGAAATACAGTAATAAGTGCAGATCCTGTGAGTGTTGATCCTAAGATGGGTATTGAGTGTAATGTGAATGATGTCTTCTATCTGCGTGCTGGTATAAATAATTTTCAAAAAGCTTTGGCTGATGGAGATACATTGAATCAAAAAAAGGTTTGGATCTATCAACCCAGCGCCGGTGCAGGTTTCAAAGTTTCATCCCTTACCATAGATTATGCATTCACAAACCTGGCCAATCAATCTAATCCATTGTTTACACATGTATTTTCATTGAAATTAGATATGATCAACAACCGTAAAAAGAAATAAACCGTATCCCGAAAATATATTCAAATGAAACGATTTTTACTTCTGTTCTTCATCATCGCAGGTTTTACCGTTCAGGGCCAGGTGTATAATAATGAATGGATTGATTATAATAAAACCTATTATAAATTTAAGGTTGGCGTAACGGGCCTTTACCGTATTACGTTTAATGATCTTGCAACGATGGGAATCAGTTCTGCACCAGCAGAACATTTTCAATTATGGCGAAATGGAAAGGAAATTCCCTTATATACAACATCCGCTTCCGGACAAATAAGTGCAGGTGGTTATTTAGAGTTTTGGGGAGAAAGAAATGATGGTAAACCAGATACAAAAATTTACCAGGTTCCTGATTACCAGTTGAGTGACAAGATTAGTTTGCAGACAGATACGGCTGCATTTTTTTTAACGATAAATCCGGCTGGTGGAAATCTTCGTTTAGCCGAAACCGTTAATAACGTTGCGGGAAATATTTTACCAAAAGAAGAATATTTTATGCATACGGAAGGAAATTATTTCCGTAATAAAATTCATGCAGGTCATGCCGTGAATGTTGGTGAATTTTTATATTCCAGTGCTTATGATAAAGGAGAAGGCTGGTCAAGTGCTGATTTAAGGCACAACACATTTATAAATTATACAAACAGTAATTTATTTGTTTATACCGGTGGGCCTGATGCAACAATTAGTTATGCTGCAGCTGGTAATGCATTTTATCCCAGGAAAGTGGGAGTAAGTATCAATAACGTGGTGATTGATACCATGCAGCAAATGAATTTCATGTCTTATACCAAAGCAAGTTTTCCGGTACCCATTTCTGTTATAAGCACTAATTCTGCTGCAATTTCATTTGATGATATTACCACATTTACATCAGACAGAATGGTTATTGCACGAAGCGAATTGACATATCCCCGCTTATTTAATTTCGGTGGAAGCAGGAATTTTGCTTTTAAATTGCCCGCTAATTCATTGGGCAATTATTTAGAGATATCTAATTTTAATTTTGGAGGCCAGGCGCCTGTATTGTATGATCTCACGAATGGAAAAAGATATGTTGCGGATATTACTGCTGCACCGCTTGTAAAAGTTGTTCTGGAACCTTCAGCTACTGACAGAGATCT
>CAMPGG010000097.1 GCA_946885335.1 uncultured Chitinophagaceae bacterium | reverse complement strand
GGTGTACTCCATTCCTTTCGATAATGTTTACCGAATAGCCATTGTTTGAAAGGTTTGACCTGGTATTGTTTACCGGCAATGACCTTTACATGTTGGGAGTCAATGGTATCAACCAGCTGGTTTTTTTGTGCAATCAATTTATTTATATGTAAGATCTGGACTACACAAAAAAAGAATGCAAGATTTATAACCTTTATGCTGGATTTTGATGAAATTATCATGAGGCTTTAAAAAACTAAAAATGATTCCCCGAAGTCATCAAAAAATCCTGCCAACCTATTGATCAAATGCTTTTATTATTTGAGTGATTGGGTAGGAGCCTTCAAAAGCCGTGATCAATTCTTTTTTCTTATTGTACAATGCCATGAATGGAAAATTCTTCATCATAAAGAATGATGGAAGAATATATTGATAATCTTTTCCCATCACCAGGTTGTCCAATTGAGAAAGCTGGTAGGTATCATAAAAGTTTTGGAGCTGGTACAATGGCGCAGTGCCGGACATGATAATCTGGACATCTTTAAAATACTCTTTATGCTGAACCAGTTGACCAGCTTCATGCTGGCAATGATGACAATCCGGGCTGAATAAAAAGATCAATGTTTTTTTATTTTTCTTCAGATCATCTTTTGTAAAAACGGTGGTGCTATCCTGCATCAGTAAGCGGAAAGGTGGAACGGTAGGAAATCTTTTATAAGGAGGTTCTTTTGGTTCGGACTGAGCAAATAAAGCCATGGTTGAAATGAGCAATGCAGCAAATAGGATTGTTTTTTTCATTTGTAATTGTCCTTTTTTTAAGACTTCTTATTCATTCAAAGAAATGATAAAAAACAAGAATTTATCACAAAATACCTTTAAATAAACTTAGGCAATAAGCGTGATGGAGAGCAGTTTTTGATTGACCGCTGCAGAAATTACCTTAGTTTTGCCGCCTTAATAATTTACTAAAAAGATTTTACTATGGCATCTACCTCAGATATCAGCAGAGGCATGATCATTAAATTGGATGGTAGTTTATATACGATCATTGAATTTGGAGAAAACAAAACAGCAAGAGCTGCGGCTAAAGTTTGGGCAAAATTAAAAGGCGTGGATAACTCCCGCAGTATTGAAAAAACCTGGAACTCTGGCGATACAATTTACCCTGTTCGGGTAGAAAAAAAACCTTACCAGTTTCTTTATAAGGATGATACAGGTTACAATTTCATGGATAATGAAACATTTGAGCAGATTGCTTTGCAGGAAGATATGATCGATGCGCCACAATTTTTAAAAGATGGCCAGGAAGTAACAGTTTCTGTGAATACTGAAACAGAGCAACCCATGCAGGTTGAGCTTCCTGATAAGATTGTTGTTTTAGTAACCTATTCAGAACCAGGAATGAAGGGCGATACAGCCACCCGTACATTGAAACCGGCTACAATTGAAACAGGAGCCACGGTGAATGTTCCTTTATTTGTAAATGAAGGAGAGCTGATCCGTATTAATACAAAGACCGGCGATTATGTTGAAAGAGTGAAAGAATAATCACGCAAATAATTAAGAAAAGCAGCCTCAATGGTTGCTTTTTTTATTTTTGAAAAATAATTTTAAGCCCGTTTTTATTGAGTTTTGGGCCAATTTTGCCTCGTTTTATAGATTTTTACGCCGTTTTTATTAAAAAAGTCTAATTTGCCTCCCATTTCTAAAAACCAGCAACAACGAAAAATCCGGTTATGGACTTTAAGCAAATTCAAGAACTGATCAAAATCGTTAATAAGAGCAACATCGGTGAGTTGCAGATAGAAGAAAGTGATTTCAAAATCACCATCAAACAAAAGAAAGAGCAGGTGATTCAAATGATGGGGGCGCAGGTTCAGCAGGTACCTATGCAGCCAATGCAATCACTGCCTCCCGCAGCCGCAACAGCACCTTCAAACAATAAAAAAGAAGAAAAAGCTACCGGATCCGAAGCTGATACCAGTAACCTGGTAGCAATCAAAAGCCCAATGATCGGAACATTCTATCGCCGGGCCTCTCCTGATAAACCGGTTTTGGCTGAAATAGGCGATGAAGTTACTTCGGGTACGGTTGTTTGCATCATTGAAGCCATGAAGCTTTTCAATGAAATTGAAAGTGAAGTAAAAGGCAAAATCGTGAAAGTGTTAGTAGAAGACGCAACACCTGTTGAATATGACCAGCCTCTTTTTCTTGTAGATCCAAGTGAAGCTTAAGGAATTATTATTCCGAAAATATCTTCCACATTCAAATCTATTATCTTGTTCAAAAAAATATTAATAGCCAATAGGGGCGAGATTGCGCTACGGGTAATTAGAACCTGCCGGGAAATGGGTATTAAAACAGTGGCTGTTTATTCCACTGCCGACAGGGATAGCCTGCATGTAAAATTTGCTGATGAAGCTGTTTGTATCGGCCGGCCCCAAAGCAGTGAGTCTTATCTGAATATTCCACATATTATGGCCGCTGCTGAAATTACAAATGCGGATGCCATTCACCCGGGATATGGATTTTTAGCAGAGAATGCCAGGTTTTCTAAAATCTGTGCAGATCATGGGATTAAGTTTATTGGTCCAACGCCGGAAATGATCAATTCTATGGGTGATAAGATCACGGCTAAAGAAACCATGATCAAAGCAGGGGTGCCCGTGGTGCCCGGTGGTGAAGGATTATTGCAAAGCCTGGATGAAGCAAAAGGTCTGGCTAAAAGCATGGGTTATCCTGTAATATTAAAAGCAACTGCAGGTGGTGGTGGAAAAGGGATGCGTATTGTTTGGGAAGATGCTGAAATGGAAAAAGCTTACAGCAATGCCAAAGCCGAAGCTGCAGCATCTTTTAAGAATGATGGCATTTACATGGAGAAATTCGTGGAAGAACCACGACATATTGAAATTCAAATTGCCGGTGACCGTTTTGGTACGGTTTGCCATTTGAGTGAAAGGGATTGTTCCATTCAACGACGTCACCAAAAATTAATTGAAGAAGCACCTTCTCCTTTTATGACGCCTGAACTGCGTTTTAAAATGGGTGAAGCAGCAAAGAAAGCGGCTTCCGCCATTAATTATGAAAGTGTGGGTACAGTAGAATTTTTGGTTGATAAACACCGGAATTTCTATTTTATGGAAATGAACACCCGAATCCAGGTAGAACATTGTGTTACGGAAGAAATCATTAATTACGACCTGATCAAAGAACAGATAAAAATTGCCATGGGAGAGAAGATCTCCGGAATGGATTATGAACCCCAGGGTCATGCTATTGAATGTCGCATCAATGCGGAGGATCCATACAACGATTTCAGACCTTCTCCCGGGCGTATCACCACTTTACATCAACCAGGCGGCCATGGTGTGCGGATTGACAGTCATGTTTATGCAGGATATGTGATTCCTCCATATTATGATTCCATGATCGGAAAAGTAATTACGGTTGCCCGTACACGTAATGAAGCTATTGATACCATGTACAGGGCCCTGAGCGAATATGTGATTGAAGGAATTAAAACAACCATTCCATTGCATCTTCAATTAATGCAGGATGAACGTTTCAGGTCTGGTGATTTTACAACTAAATTTTTAGAAGGATTTGTTCTAAAATAATTTGAGAATGTGGTAATTTGAAAATTTGAAAATACCAGGAGAAAGGAATGAAATCTATAAAACTTATTGATCCCTGTTTTTGAATTTTTACTTTTAACTTTTGAATTATTTTCGGTTGTCCAGTATTTCGCAATCTACAAGGGTAAGTGCATCGGACTGGCTGTAAAATAATTGCGGCGCATTTTTAAAATAAGCGGTATCGCCTGAATAATCCATATCGCCAGTAGCCATTGTCATCTTTTTATTTCCTGGCTTAAAATACATTTCTCTTACTGAGCGCATGCCTTCTGCAAAAAAATCATAGTAAACATGTATAAGACCATCTTCTGATTTTTTCCCTTTTAACGATCCGCTGCTGCTGTCTTTTTGGTAATTATCAAATTCAAGTGTTCCGGTAATATCATCCCCATTTTGATTTATGCGAAGCAATAAAGTATCTCTGCCCGTAACACGCATATAACATCCACTCAGGTCAACATTTTTTTTTACTTCGGCACTGTCCGTTAATGTTGTGTCTGTATCAAAAATTTTTTCAGTTTCGTTGTTATTTGATTCATTACAACTGAATAAAAAGATGATGAGAATGAACAACGGTAATTTCTGCATAAATTCTTTTTATTTAAGTATTAAAAATTTTATACCAGCATGGTTGTATTATTATTCAGCTGGATATATTGTATTTTTAATTTTAAAGATAAGCCATGAGGTTGTTCCTGTTTGTTATTATTGTAGTAAGTTTTGGTTATTCGTGTTCTCCTTCATTTAATAAAATTCATCAAAGGTCAACTTTGGTAGATACGCATAATGATCTCTTAACTTCTCAAACACTTGAAGGAAGGGATGTAAGTAACAGGCTTACGGAAGGCCATTCAGATCTTTCTCGGTTAAAAGAAGGTGGAGTTGATGTTCAATTTTTTTCTGTATGGACAGGTGAAACGGCGAGGAATAAAGAAGGTTTTTTTCGGGATGCCATGGAACAAATTGATTCGCTTGAATTCATCACCTTGCGAAACGTAGAAAAGATCTCACTGGCAACCAGTTATAGCCAGGTAAAGAATATTTTAAGACAAAACAAATTAGCCAGTTTAATTGGTGTTGAAGGCGGGCATATGATTGAAGATGATTTGGAGAAACTGGAAATACTTCACCAGCGCGGAATGAGTTATCTAACCCTGACCCATAATAACAGTACCAGTTGGGCATCCAGTGCAAGGGATGAAACACAGCGTTCAGCTTCTTTAAAACAAAAAGGTCTTACTGATTTTGGTCGCCAGATAATTAAAAGAATGAATGAGCGTGGCATCATGATAGATCTTTCGCATGTTGGAGAAAAAACATTTTATGATGTACTGGCGATTACTACCAAACCGGTAATTCTTACGCACAGTTCTGTGTATGCATTAGCTCCTCATTTTCGTAATGTAAAAGATGACCAGATAAAAGCCATTGCAAAAAACGGTGGTGTTATTTGTATAAATTTTTATTCGGCTTTCTTAAGCGAAGCATTTAATACTGAATATGAAAAATTAATGGGACCGGAAGGTAAAACCAAAAAGGATTCTATCCAGGCATTGCATACGGACAGGAAGGATAAAGTAAAGTATTGGGAAGAATATGTTGCGGCTATGCTTGAGCGTTACCGTCCATCTTATACACGTATTGTTGATCATATTGATTACATCGTGAAACTGGCAGGTGTAGACTATGTTGGTATTGGTGCTGACCTGGATGGCGTAGATAGTTTGCCGGTTGGATTTGATGATGCAACGGACTACCCGGTCATTACGCAAGAGCTGGTTAAACGGGGGTACTCTACATCCGACATTAAAAAAATATTGGGTAAAAATGTTTTGCGTGTTTTGAAAGCAAACAGAAAATAAAAAAAGGCTCCCAAAAGAAGCCTTTAATAAAACATATTTTTTTATTAGTGCCTACGGCCGTTTTTATTCTTTCTCTGGTTGCCCTTGCCTTTTTCCCAGCCCAGGTGCTTACCATTGTTTCTCTTTACTTTTTTGTTTTTGCCATACCGGTCATCACGGTCCCTATCACGGTCACGGTCGTAGTCGCGGTCTCTGTCTCGTGAATTTATTTTACGAAGACGATCTCTTCTTTCCTGTTCCATTCTTTTGATGATCCTTTCTTTTTCCGCCCTGGTCAGGTCAGGGTTATTACGAACCTGGCGAATTTTTCTATCGTATTCCCTGTTGATTTCTGAAGAAGAACGACTTTCATAAATACCCCGGTCATCAGAACGACGGCCAAGAACCACATCACGACTGCGATCTGTTTCTGTTCGCTGGTCTTTACCCAGGATAATATCTCTTGATCTTTCAATCTTCTCTTCGTTCGATTGGGCATAACTGGTAACAGTAAGCGCAAATAAGGCAAGTAAGGAGAATAGCTGTTTCATTTTTACAATTTTAGTTTTAAGGTTCCGGGGATGTTTACCGGGATTCCGAATTAATTAGATACTGTCATTGTTACTTCGTTTAACGGGAATAAAAAACGATCTGTTAATAATGTGTAATAATAATGCCAGAAAGAAGATTGGCTGTTAACTAAAATGAAAAACCCCGGTGAAATACCGGGGTTTTAACGTTCTGTTTTTAACGAAGGAAAAGCATTTCCCTGTATTTAGGCAAATACCACTCCCGGTCATCCACTAATAATTCAAGCTTGTCTGCATGGTATCGAACTTTATCAAAAAATTCATCTTTTACTTCTTTACCGTATGAAATAGCTTTTTCACGGGTATTTTCAATCACATTGCATTTTTTACGTGCTTCTATCATCTGCTCCACCAGGTCGCTCAGGCTGTTGATATGCTTTGAAATTTTTTGAAGGATCTGTTGCTGGTTTGCATAAGCACTTTCTTCAATGCCCAGGTTTTTCAAACTAATGATATTCTTTGCCAGTAAATTCTGGTAACGAATGGACGGAGGCAAAATCTGGCTGGTTGCTATTTCACCCATCAACCGACTTTCGATCTGTACTTTCTTGATATATTTTTCCAATTCAATTTCATGTCTTGCTTCCAGTTCCTCGTGTGTGTACACATTATTCTCACCAAAAAGTTTTTTTGCTTTTTCAGTAACCATCGCATCTAAAGCAGTAGGAGTGGTTTTTATATTTTCCAATCCGCGTTTTTCTGCTTCCTGTGCCCATTCTTCACTGTAACCATCACCTTCAAAAAGAATTCTTTCACTGGCAACAATGTATTCACGGATCACATGTAAAATGGCGATCTCTTTTTTCTCACCTTTTTCAACATGGGCATCCACTTCATTTTTAAACTTTCTTAATGTGTCAGCCATGATCGTATTCATGGTGGTCATTGCATTAGCACAGTTGGCCGAAGAACCCACAGCCCGGAACTCAAACTTATTACCTGTGAATGCAAAAGGACTTGTACGGTTGCGATCCGTATTATCCATTAATAATTCAGGAATGCTTTTATGAATATCGATCTTTAAAAGGCTTTCATCCTGTTCGTCAAAATTATCACCCACTCTTTCTTTTACATCCTGTAAAACTTTATTTAAATAACGGCCAATGAATACAGAAATGATGGCAGGTGGTGCTTCATTGGCACCCAGCCTGTGATCGTTTTGAGCTGATGCAATGGATGCCCTCATGATGTCGGAATAATCATTTACCGCTTTGATGGCGTTAACAAAAAATGTAAGGAACATCAGGTTGGTCTTAGGCGTTCTGCCTGGAGCCAACAGGTTAACACCTGTATCTGTCTGCATGCTCCAGTTATTATGTTTGCCGCTTCCATTTACCTGGGCAAAAGGTTTTTCATGCAATAACACCTTTAATTTGTGACGGCTGGCTACCCGGCTCATAACGTCCATCAATAAGGTATTATGATCAACAGCCAAATTACATTCTTCAAAAATAGGCGCACATTCAAACTGCGATGGTGCTACCTCGTTATGCCTTGTTCTTAGTGGGATGCCTAATTTATAAGCTTCTTCTTCATAGTCACGCATAAAAGCATAGACTCTTTCCGGAATGGCACCAAAATAATGATCTTCTAATTGCTGGCCTTTGGCAGAACTATGACCATATAATGTGCGACCGCAAAGGATCAGGTCGGGACGGGCATTGTGCAATGCTTCATCAATGACAAAGTATTCCTGCTCCCATCCCAGGGTGGCTGTTACTTTAGAAACATTCTTATCAAAATAATTACAAACATCAACTGCCGCTTTATCCAGGCTTTCCAATGCTTTTAATAATGGCGCTTTGTAATCAAGTGAATGGCCGGTGTATGAAACAAATATGGTAGGTATACAGAGCGTCTTACCACCAGACATTTCTATTATAAAAGGGGGTGATGAGGGATCCCAGGCAGTATAACCTCTTGCTTCAAAGGTTGCTCTTAAGCCACCGCTGGGGAAAGAGGAAGCATCAGGCTCTTGTTGGATCAATGCATCAGCATCAAAAGTCTCAATAGCTGAACCATCACTTTTTAACGTAAAAAAAGAATCGTGTTTTTCAGCTGTGGTCCCGGTTAGAGGTTGAAACCAGTGTGTAAAGTGCGTTACATTTTTAGACTCGGCCCAACTGCGGATACCCATGGCAATCTGGCTGCCCATGGTGCGGTCAATTTTCTGACCGGCTTTTATAGAATTCATGAGGCTTTTAAAAGCTTCACTGCTTAAAAAATCCCTGGCAACCTGGTGTGTAAATACATTTTCACCAAAAATAGCCGTGATTTTTTTAGAACCTGCAACGTTGACTTCTTGTCCATTGTTGAGATTGTTTATTGCATCAAACCTTAAAGACATAATTTTTATTTATTTGTCACAAAAAAAGTCTATTCCGGAATAAAAAACAATATTTTTTTTGAATACCTGCTAATAATTGGTCAAAATGTGGAAAATTGTTACAAAATTTTCCAGCTCATCTATAAAAAATAGGACGATTTACTTTTAAAAATAAATATTATTATTTTTTTTCACTTATGGTAAGGAGAGAAAGAAGTTTTTTCCAGTTTATCTGGCAGATCATAGGAATGATCAGAAAAGGGAAAGCCAGGCTCCTGTACCTTACAATTGCGCCTATAAAATTTACGGTATAACCAATTGTGAATAAAAGAGAAAAAGCAAAAAAGACACAGAAATAAATAAAGTTTTTAGAATGGGCGCCGCCTGTATTAGTTAAAAGAAAGATTACAAATAATAAAAGCAGCAGGAAGATCTCAACTGCTGCAGCCAGGGATAGAATATGCCGTACATCCGAAGGGTAAGGGCGTAAGCTGGAAAGGCTGATAGCTTGAGGCGCATTTATTATAAAACTTTCCAAAGTTGGTTCCAAAACCCTTACATCTACTTCTGAACCACCGGAATGGGCTATAAATGCTTCTTGTTTGGATACGACTACAGCCGGAAAATCAAACCGTTCATCTACATACCGGGTTGTAAAAAAGAGAATTCCATATATAAGATAGGATACTACGAAAACAACCAATCCTTTTTTGGGCCACCTGGTCGCCAAAAACCATGAAAAAACAGCCGGGAGTAAAAGTATTACCAGGAAATTGCGTAACGCAAGCACAAGGATCAACGATAAAATCAAAACCAATATCCTTTTAAATGGCCAATGATTTTGTTTGAATCCAAAATACAGGCAATAAGTTATCAGCGCCAAACCAAGGAACAATAAACCTTCTTTATGAAGCCCGCTGGTCCAATATAAAAAAGAAGGAACCATAAAAGTGGCCAGGATCACCTGCAATTTTTTAGCAGGATATACATCAATCATCACCCTGTACATGGCAATGGGCCCAACCATTGTTACAAATGAATAAAAAATGACGTTTATATAGTAATTACCAAGGCTAAAAATGTTGAAAATGGATAAGATCTTGATGAAGAAGTTTACTTTAAGATCATTCCAATAAGAATTCTCCGTGCTGAAGAATTTTAAATAGCCTTCCGCATAGGGATAGTAAATTAAATTGGTGAAATATTCTTTAGGATTATCTTTTAAAAGTTCAAACTCCTGCAAACTTAAATAATGGTAGGACCAGGTATCAACCATTTTAGCCATGTTGCCATAATACACACCCACCCAGCCATAGAAAATGCCTGCCATCACTTTCAATAAAAAAATAATAATGAGTTGGGAATTATTTAACTGCGAATTTTTATAAAAATTCAATTTTGTAACAAGCCAGGCAAATAAAATCAGGTATCCAACAAAAAGCAGGTAATCCAAGCAGTTAATTTTTTTGTGCAAAGTATTAATTATTATTTATAAAAACTTGCAACGTTGTTATTCCAAAACATGCCTTACAGTTTTGTAGCTTTGCCGCTCACCTGTTTTTACATTCAATCATTCAAATAAATACAAAAGCAACTTTAATAAATGGAAATCACCGTCGATACCGCAAAGCAACTCAGGCTTACTGCCGATGAATTTGAATTGATCAAACAAAAGCTTGGACGTACGCCCAACTTTACAGAGCTCTGTGCATTTTCTGCTATGTGGAGTGAGCATTGCAGTTATAAAAATTCTATTAAATGGTTAAAAACATTACCGCGGGAAGGTGGCCGTATGCTGGTAAAAGCCGGTGAAGAAAATGCGGGCCTGATGGATATTGGTGATGACCTGGGCGTGGTATTTAAAATAGAATCGCATAATCATCCTTCTGCTATTGAGCCTTTCCAGGGAGCCGCAACTGGTGTTGGCGGTATTCACCGGGATATTTTTACCATGGGTGCCCGTCCAATCGCTGCATTGAATTCACTTCGGTTTGGAAAGCTGGAAGAAGATAAAACCCAACATCTTTTATCTGGTGTTGTTCATGGTATAGGTCATTATGGTAATTGTTTTGGTGTGCCTACTGTTGGTGGTGAAGTTTATTTTGACCCATGTTATCATACCAATCCATTGGTGAATGCAATGAGTGTTGGTATTGTAAAAGCCGGTGAAACGGTTTCTGCAACAGCTGAAGGTGAAGGTAACCCGGTCATGTTCGTTGGTAGTGCGACCGGTAAAGATGGCATTGGCGGGGCATCCTTTGCATCGGCAGATATTACCTCGGAAAGTGCGGAAGAATTACCCGCTGTGCAGGTTGGTGATCCTTTCCAGGAAAAGAAATTATTGGAAGCCTGCCTGGAAGTAATACAGACCAGGGCAGTGGTTGGCATGCAGGATATGGGAGCCGCAGGTATCATTTGTTCCACTGCAGAAATGAGTGCCAAAGGTGGCGTGGGTATGCGCATTGACCTTGACAAAGTTCCTGCCCGCCAGCAAAATATGAAAGCCTGGGAATTGTTGTT
>CAMPGG010000096.1 GCA_946885335.1 uncultured Chitinophagaceae bacterium | reverse complement strand
CTGTTTTAATAAATACCTACTCTGTTAAAGGTTTTCGGTAATCCCTCAGGTTTCAAGGAAACATTTAGGTTTGTCACTCATATTGGTGGATCATTTTTTTGCAGGAGCATAGATCTTCTCAAGTGTTTGCATGCGCATTGCTTCAAAATTTTCTTTCTTGCCGTTAATGGTAAATTTCTTTTTAACCAATGCACCGGTAACGCCCCCAACAGCTGCACCGGCACCGGCCAGCAGAATACCACCACCTATAGCTTTTTGTCCGGCGGTTAATCTGAAAGCATTACCTATTCCAAAAAAATCTTCATTAGCCGGAATAGCAGGATCATCTCCGGAAGCATACCCGATAATTGTCCCGATTAGAAAGCCACTTAAGGCTCCAATAATAATTCCCCTGACGGCATTACCTTTTCTCTTAATTGTCATGGATGATATATCAGGATATTGGATCAATTTTCCTTTACCTGGTTCTCCATATTTGAGGGGTGCCTGGTTAACTGTTAAAGAACCTTCCTCCATGTTTTGCAGGTAACCCTGGTGATTTTGGGACTGCTGATCATAAATGGATACTTTAAAAATTTTATTATTGGAGCGAATGTTTTGCTGGGTAAAAGCAATATTTTGAAAGGGCAGAAGCAGGCTGAAAAATAGAAACCATTTCATGAGTGGTGAGTTTTGGTGATTGATTGATGATTCAGCTGCAATCTATTTTTACCATAAAGTGATTCCTAATTGATTTTAGCAGTTTAATGTGCTCGTTTAGTAATTTTTAGTTGTGTTAGATCAGATGCAAAGCCGGAGTATATATTTATTGCATGAAATGCGATGGAATTGGAGATGAGTTGCAATATTTACTAAACATGAAAGAGAAGCTTAAATGAAAAAGTCCAATAATTTCAGAAACTTAACTTTGTCCAATGAACCCGACCAAAATAAAGTTGATTGAATGTCCACGGGATGCTATGCAGGGTTGGGACAAATTCATCCCAACTGAAAAAAAGATTGAATACCTGGATGCCCTGTTAAAGGTTGGGTTTGATACGCTTGACTTTGGCAGTTTTGTTTCTGCGAAGGCAATACCGCAAATGGCCGATACCAAACTGGTTATTCCAAAACTGCATATAGACCCGGAGAAAACGAAGTTGCTTGCCATTATTGCAAATGTTCGTGGGGCGGAGGAAGCAGTAATGTTTGATGAGATTACTTACCTGGGATTCCCCTTTTCTGTTTCTGAAACTTTTCAGCAAAAAAATACTTCATCAGGAATATTGGAATCTTTAAAAAGGGTGGAGGCCATACAGGAGATTTGTATTAAACATGGTAAAAAGCTGGTGGTATATATTTCCATGGGCTTTGGTAATCCATATGGGGATGAATACTCAGAAGAAATCGTTTTTCAATGGATTGAACGTTTGCAGGCATTTGATATCGGAATTTATTCCCTTGCCGATACTGTTGGTTTAGCCACTCCGCAACAAGTAAGTTCCGTAACCAAACATATTATTCAAGCACTTCCCGGCAAAGAAATTGGCGTGCATCTTCATTCTACGCAACAAAACTGGAAAGAAAAACTGGAATCTGCATTGGAAGCAGGATGTACCCGTTTTGATGGTGCATTAAAAGGAATTGGTGGTTGTCCCATGTCAGGAAATGCTTTGGTCGGCAATATGGATTCGGACCTGATGATCAATTATTTTCAATCGAAGGGATTATTACAGGATCTTGATATGGATGCACTGGCTGAAGCCAGAAAGTTGGCAGATGAAATATTTTTAAAATAATTAGTGGATATGAACCTGATGCTTGAGTTGCCTGTAAAAAAATTACCTGTTCATATTTCTTATGATCAGCATTTGATGCTAATTGGTTCCTGCTTTACGGAACATATTGGTAATTCATTAAGCGAATTAAAGTTTAATGTTTTGCAAAATCCGAACGGAATTATTTATGACCCGATCAGTATATGTCAAAACCTGGTATCCTACATCCAGCAAAAAACTTTTGAAGAGAAAGATATTTTTGAAAGAAATGGATTGTGGCAAAGCTGGCAACATCACTCAAGATTCTCAGGAACTAATAAGCAAAATGTTCTTGATCTGATTAATGATCATCAATTAGCTGCTCATAACTTTTTGCAAAATGCGGATTGGCTGATCCTGACTTTTGGAACTGCTTTTTCGTACCGGTTATTGGATGATAAAACCGGTCATACTATACAATCCGTTGCTAATTGTCATAAAGCACCATCCGGTTGGTTTCAGAAAAATTTATTATCCATTAACGAGATGGTTACAGCCATTGACAATTGTATGCACCAATTGTTTCATTTCAATCCAAAATTAAAGATACTCTTCACCGTTAGTCCTGTTCGTCATGTAAAAGACGGTATTATTGAAAACAATCAAAGCAAAGCCCGTTTAATTGAAACAGTTCATCACATGGTGAATAAATTTGACAAGCTGTTTTATTTTCCGGCTTATGAACTGGTTATAGATGTATTAAGAGATTACAGGTTTTATGATGAAGACCTGGTGCATCCAAATCGCCAGGCTACGCAATTTGTGTTTGATCATTTTGTAAATACCTGCATGGACAATCAATCTATTGATTTATTAAAACAGGTTGCGGCGATTGTTAATGCACGAAATCATCGACCCTTTCAACCAGGAACCCTTGCCCACCAGCAATTTCTTCAATCTTTTTTTGAAAAAGCCCATACATTACAAAGCAGGCATCCATATTTAAATCTGCAGCCGGAACTGGATTATTTTTCCACTAACTCAGATAACCTGTAAACCGTTTTGCTGTAATACGTTTCCCCTGGTCTTAAAACAGTATTTGGAAAATGTGGAATATTAATAGCATTCGGATGTATATGCGTTTCCAGGCATAGACCGGAATAATCACCATATTGTTGTCCGCGTTTACCCATAACCGGTGGAATGCCATTACCGGCATAAAAATGTACAATGGGTTCACTCGTTAAAACTTCCAACAGCAAATGAGATTTAGGTGAATAAACCTGTGCGGCTAATGACAGGTTTTCATTTTCCTGCCTGTTGATTAAATAACTATGATCGATACCATCAGACTTATCCATTTTTTGGGAGATAGGAGATTGCTTACTAAAGTCAAACGAAGTACCGTTTATGTCAACTATTTTTCCAGTGGATACCCGGTTATTATCCTGCTCCAGTATTTGCGAGGAATTAATCAGCAGTTCATGATCCAGAATATTACCAACACCATTATTCAAATTAAAATAGCTGTGGTGGGTGAGATTGATGGCTGTGGGTTTGTCGGTTGTTGCCGTGTATGTGTAACTTAATTCGTTCAGATCATTTAATTCAAATCTTAAATTAATAAGTGCATTCCCGGGAAATCCTTCTTCACCATCTTTACTCAGGTATTGAAATTCTATGGCATGACGGTCTTCATCAAAAGAAATCATTTCCCAGATTTTTCGATCAAAACCCTTCTTGCCACCATGCAGTTGAAAATTCTTATGAGTCATGGTCACATCATAACGTACATCATCAATCGTAAAACTTGCACCTCCGATTCGGTTGGCATAACGACCTATTGCTGCGCCGAAATAAGGATATTTTTCCAGGTACTTTTCATCCAGGTAATCTTCCATTGAATCGAACCCCAATACAATATCAATGATCTCCTCATTGGATGTATGGAATTTGATGGCGTTGATTATACAACCATAATTACTGATCAGCACTTCGGTGTTGTGACTGTTTCTTAAAGCGTACAAATAAATGTCTTCACCATTTTTAGTTTTGCAACAAAAACTTCTTCCAAATTTCATAACCAATTATTCTAAAATATTTTTGAAATTAATCAAAGAATTCCGGACGCATTATAAATTGAAAATTGAATTTTTGATACGATGTGCATGATCCCGGAAAATGAAAGAGTGATTTCATTAATTTAATTAATGGATTCTATCTCCCCTGACAACCATTTTATCCATTACTGTTTTTTCATACTGCAACCATTCTTCCCAACGTTGTCTTACTTTTTCTTTTGGTAAATAAGTTTCTGCTAATTCAATGAACAGGGTATAGTGACCGGCTTCGCTTTCCATGAAACGGCGATAAAATTTTTTCAGGTAATCATCGGTCAATCCTTCACTCAGTCTTTTAAATCTCTCACAGCTACGGGCTTCAATCAATGCCATAATCAGCAATTGGTCTAAAAAACGATCATCTGGTGAACCACCTTGTTTTTGAAAAGCTTTTAATTCATTTACATAAATATCTTTCCGTTGCAAACCCAGGGAAAGGTTTCTTTTTTGTAGTTCAGCCAGAACCAGTCTAAAATGACCCCATTCTTCTGTAACAATCGGCGCCAGTTCTTCAACCAATTTTTGCTTGTCACTGAATCGCTGGATCAGGGAAATGCAGTAAGTGGCCGCTTTTTGCTCGCAATAAGCATGATCAGTCAGTATTTCCTGGAGCGAAATGTTTGCCAGGTCAACCCAACGAGGGTCAGTGGGTAATTTAAGTCCGAGAATATTACGGACATCTGAATTTTCTTCTATCATAATTCAGGCACGAAGGTAAGTATGCAACTGCCAAAATGAAGTTCATCATGAACTAATTCAAGTCATTTAGCGTTCAAAATCAATTTTAATGATCATTTTTGACAAATATTGTAATAATCAGGGCTAATTTATAAGCTTTTTAGCGTTTTATTTTGCCTGTTTTGTCATATTACATTACCTTTGCCGCCTTATATAATGTAGTAAAAACTGGATGCCTTTTTAAAAAATTTCAAGATGCCTTTAACAAAAGAAAAAAACGCCTCAATATTTGCCAATTTTGGAGGAAATGAAAAAAATACAGGTTCTATTGAAGGACAAGTGGCTTTGATGACTGAAAGAATCAGTCTGATCTCTTCTCACATGCAAAAGAACAAGAAAGATTTCGGTTCAAACCGTGGCCTGGTTCAGTTGGTAAGCAAGCGTAAGCGTTTACTGACTTACCTTCAAAAAACAAACCTTACTGGATATCGCCAGTTGATAGAAAAACTCGGACTTAGAAAATAATTATAAAGCCCTCCACACCCTCCTGTCAGGAGGGCTTTCCTTTTACCCCAACTGCCATCGGTTGGGTTTTGTGTAAATAGTTATTTCAACTATTTGCCATTACCTGAACTTCCCTTAAAACCCTCCGATAGCTTTCAAGAAATAAAACCACAAATTATGTTAACGCAACCCATAAGTAAAAAATTCGATTCTGCCGGTAAGGAGATTTTTATAGAAACTGGCCGTTTGGCCCGCCAGGCAGATGGTGCAGTTACTGTCCGCCAGGGAAATTGTATTCTGCTGGCTACCGTTGTAGCAAATAAAGAACCAAGAGAAGGTCAAAGCTTTTTCCCGCTTTCAGTAGATTACCAGGAAAAATTTGCATCGGCAGGTAGAATTCCCGGATCATTCTTTAAAAGAGAAGCCAGGTTAAATGATTACGAAATCTTAACCAGCCGTTTGATTGACAGGGCGCTACGTCCTCTGTTTCCAGAAGATTATGTATGTGATGTTCAAGTACTTATAACACTTATTTCAAGTGATCCTGAGGTTATGCCTGATGCACTTGCTTGTTTGGCGGCATCTGCAGCTTTTGCAGTTTCTGATATTCCAATCCAGGAAATTATTTCTGAAGTAAGAATTGCCCGGATCAATGGTGAGTTCGTTGTTAATCCATTAAGAAGTGAATTAGCATTGGCCGATATGGATTTCATTATTGCTGCCACAGAAAAAAACATCATGATGGTTGAAGGTGAGGCCCATGAATGCAGCGAAGAAGACCTGGTGAAAGCAATTGAACTTGCCCATGAAGCCATCAAAGTCCAGGTGAAGGCTCAGCAAGAATTGAGGGAAATGGCAGGAGTGACCACAAAAAGAGAGTATATCAAACTGACTCCCAATGAAGAACTGGTAGCTAAAGTGGAAGCTTTTGCAAAAGATAAAATCTACGAAGCTGCTAAAGCAGGATCATCTAAACATATTCGCCGGGAAAGACTTCAGCAAATTGAAGAAGAATTGTTACAGCATTTAAGGACTGAATATAATGTTCCTGAAAATGAAGTGTTGGATTCAGAGATTCAAAAGCAGGCAAAAAATTATTATAATGATTTGCAATATCACGTAGTTCGTGGCATGATCCTGAACGATAAAGTTCGACTCGATGCCCGTGGACTCGAAGAGGTTCGTGCACTGGATATGGAAGTGGATATTTTGCCTTCTCCACATGGATCAGCGTTGTTTACAAGAGGTGAAACTCAATCACTTACAACAGTTACTTTGGGAACGCCTTTAGATGAATTGCTGGTAGAAAGTGCAGCCACTTCATCCTATTCAAAATTCATTTTACACTATAATTTTCCTCCTTTTTCAACAGGAGAAGTAAAACCGATCCGGGGTGTTGGCCGGAGAGAAGTGGGACATGGTAACCTGGCAATGAGATCATTAAAACAAATGTTACCCAAGGACGATTTTCCATATACTGTACGTGTAGTTAGTGATATCCTGGAATCTAATGGATCGTCTTCTATGGCAACTGTTTGTGCTGGCTCACTGGCATTAATGGATGCTGGTGTTCCAATGCCTAAGCATGTGGCTGGTGTTGCTATGGGTTTAATTTCCATTGATGGTGAATTTGGAATTCTTACAGATATTTTAGGAGATGAAGATCACCTGGGAGATATGGATTTTAAAGTAACCGGAACCCGTGATGGTATTTGTGGTGTACAAATGGATATTAAAGTAGATGGCTTAAGTATGGATGTAATGCGCAAAGCATTATCCCAGGCTCATGATGCACGTTTGCATATTTTGGATGCTATGTATAAATGCCTGCCAGCTGCCAACAGCGAAGTAAAACCTCATGCACCAAGAATGATTAAGATTACAATAGATCGGGAATTTATCGGTGCGGTAATCGGGCCACAGGGTAAAGTGATCCAGGAAATTCAAAGAGAAACCGGAACCACTATCAATATTGAAGAAAAGAACGAGAAAGGCGAGATTGGCATTTTTGGAACTAAAAAAGAAGGTGTTGATAAAGCTTTAGCCTGGATCAAGGGTATTGTTGCAATTCCAACGGTTGGCGATGTATATGAAGCCACGGTAAAATCTATCATGCCTTATGGTGCATTTGTAGAATTTATGCCGGGCAAACAAGGTTTGATACATATCTCAGAAGTTAGCTGGAAACGATTGGAAACATTGGAAGGTGTATTGAAAGAAGGTGATGTAGTAAAAGTGAAACTGACCGGCACGGATCCTAAAACCGGCAAATTCAAACTTTCCCGAAAAGTTTTAATGCCAAAACCTGAATCGAAGGAAAGCCAGGATAACTAAAAAGAACCAAACCCCGAGATGATCGGGGTTTTTACATTTACATTATGCAAGACTTTATACAACTCAACATTCAATACAAAAATCCAGGCGACGATGAATTATTGATTGCCCTTTTAAGTAATGAAGGTTACCTGGGATTTGAAGAATGTGATAGTAATGAAATGAGGGCTTATATTAATTCAAAAGATTTTGATGAAAATATTTTAAGGGAAATTTCATCTAAAATTTATTTCAAGTGGTCGAAATCAATTTTACCCAAAACCAACTGGAATAAAGATTGGGAATCAAATTTTCAACCTGTGGTGATTGATGATTACTGTGGCATAAGAGCTGATTTTCATGAACCATTAAAAAATGTAAAGCACGAAATCATCATTACGCCGAAAATGAGTTTTGGCACCGGTCATCATGCAACAACTTACATGATGATAAAAAGTATGCAAGACATAAATGTTAAAAATAAAAAAGTATTTGACTTTGGAACAGGAACGGGTGTGCTGGCAATTTTAGCAGAAAAAGAAGGTGCATCGGAAATACTTGCCATCGATAACGATGAATGGAGTGTTTTAAATGCATCAGAAAATATTATCAGAAATAATGCTGATCGAATCAAAATACTTCAAAGTGAGAATCCGGATTGTAACCAAAACTTTGATATCATATTGGCCAATATTAATAAACATATTATAATTGAATCGTTGCCTGCTTTAGTAAAACAATTAAATCCTTCAGGGCTTATCATTTGCAGTGGTTTTATGCAACAGGATATCGATGATATCATTTCAATGGCGGCTAAGTGTAATTTGATATTTGAACAAAAAAAGGAAAGGGAAAATTGGGTTTGTATTATTTTCAGGCTATCTTGAACATTGGCAAATGTTAATATGGATCATTTAATCCCGTTATTTTGATTTATTTTTGCCATCCAACTTCAACAAGGATTCTATGAATGAACTTTTGGTTATTGTTTTAGCTTATCTGATAGGCAGTATTCCTACCTCCGTTTGGGTGAGTAAAGGCTTTTTCCAAATCGATATCCGTGAATACGGCAGTGGAAACGCTGGAGCTACCAATACATATCGGATTCTTGGTCCACGATGGGGTACACTTGTAATGGTGGTTGATATGTTAAAGGGCATAGCTGCTGTTAAACTCGCTTTTCTTCTTCCGCATTATATTGACAATCCTATTCAACTGGTTAATCTTCAAATAGGTTTAGGTCTTGCTGCTGTGCTGGGGCATATATTCCCCGTATGGGCAGAATTCCGCGGGGGAAAGGGTGTAGCAACTTTATTTGGGATGGTATTAGGTATTCAACCCAATGTTGCTTTATGTTGTGTAGGCGTTTTTCTTTTGGTTTTATTTTTAACAAGATATATTTCACTCAGCTCTATACTGGCAAGTATAGCATTTCCTGTTTTTATCCTGGTAATCTTCAATGAACCAGAACATCTATATCGAATCTTCGCAATTGCAGTAGCACTAATGGTTTTGCTTACTCACCAAAAAAATATAGGCAGGTTATTTAAAGGGAGTGAAAGTAAAGTGCCTATTCTTAAACATCGTGACAGGCGCAAAAAACGTCGCCTGGAACGCGATGAACATATGATGAACGATTAAGCATTCATATCAAATTTAATATTGGTACAAAGATTGAATATCAGATTTCAAAAAAGTACCATGAAAAAATTATTTGCAGCTTTAATTATATCTGCATTTGCAGCCGGATGTTCTACCAACCCGGTTACAGGCCGCAGTCAGTTTAAATTAGTTCCCGAGCAGGAACTCCAGGCAATGGCCGCTCAGGAATATCAACAATTTTTATCCAGCAATAAAGTAGTAGCCAGTAGTAATAACAGGGATGCTGCAATGGTGAAAAGGGTAGGTTCAAGAGTTACCAATGCCGTTAAATCTTATTATGCAAGCCGAAATCTCAGCGATGCACTGGCAGGGTTTACCTGGGAGTATAATTTGGTTAATGATCCTGCTGTAAATGCATGGGCAATGCCGGGCGGAAGAATTGTCGTGTATACAGGACTGTTAGGTGTTACCAAAAATGAAGCAGCTCTTGCCGCGGTAATTGGTCATGAAATTTCGCATGCCATTTTCAAACATGGTAATGAAAGAATGAGCCAGGGTCTTGCACAGCAGTTGGGTGGCGCTGCATTATCTATCGCATTAGCCAACCAACCCGCACAAACACAAAACCTTTTTAATACAGCATATGGTATTGGAACAAATGTAGGTGTGCTATTACCATTCTCCCGCAAGCAGGAATCAGAGGCTGATCGCTATGGTTTGATATGGATGGCAATGGCCGGATATAATCCACAGGAAGCAATTCCATTATGGGAAAGAATGGAAGCAGCAAGCAGTGGTAACAGGCCACCTGAATTTTTAAGTACCCACCCATCTGAGAATACAAGAATGACGAATTTAAGAAAGTGGATGCCTGAAGCATTAAAATATTACAAACCAATGAAATGAGCCGCGATTTTTAAATTGGCGAGAATAAAAAAATCAAACGAAATTTTATTGGCGAAACGTCGTAATAAATGAAATAATTGAGATCAACAAACTATAGAAATCCCGCCAATATTGTGTTTGGCGGGATTTTTCTTTGATATACATGTTGTTACCTCCCTGCTTTTTTGTAACTTTGCAACTTGTTTGTGATAAAAGGTTCTGCTGAAGTTGCAGATATGTGAGATTGATAACCCTAAATTTTTTGAAAAGCATGGTACAAACGCTGGTTGAGAAATTAGAATTAACGGATCAGAAAACATTGCTGATCCAAGGCCTCCCTTCTTCCATTGAAAAACAATTTAACAAGCTCTCTTTTGCAAAAAGTATTACACCGTTACTCAAATCCAGGAAAATTGAATTTGCACTCGTATTTGCAATCAATGCAAATCAACTAAACGGAATTTTAAAAGACGTAATGCCTGCCTTAAAAAATGATTCTAAATTTTGGATTGCATTTCCTAAACGTGCATCTAAAATTGTAACTGACCTTAACAGGGAACGCAGTTTTAGTGAATTAACTGAAGCTGGTTATGAAGAAGTTAACCAGGTAGATCTTGATCATGTTTGGAATGCCTGCTGTTTTGAATTGCCTGTAAAAACCTTGAAGAAAACATCCCGGAAATCAACTTCCTTACAGGAAGCTTAACAAGAATACTAAACAACAAAAAAACCATCTCAAAAGGATGGTTTTTTTTATGAGGACAATAAATTATTTTATGATCACCGCACCTAACCTGGAACTTAGTTCCATCTCTGCTTGTTTTAAATGCAGGTGTGTTTGATAAAGCATTTCATATTCTTCGGTAGTATGTTCTTTATTCATATCCAGCTGGTTTTCCAGCAGCAAACGTTTCA
Organism: uncultured Chitinophagaceae bacterium; assembly: GCA_946885335.1. The sequence continues at coordinate 162 of CAMPGG010000096.1, read as the reverse complement.
CTTTGCGAAGTTTTAAATAATTGATAGCGGATTGTACTTCTTCATTGGTTCTGTCTTCACCCATTTTTAAAAAAGTAAAAAGTTTCTTCTCATTGCCAGGGGAAATAGATTGCATAAATGCCTCGTAACCCTGTTCAAAAAGCGCTGTGTTATAACCGGTAG
>CAMPGG010000095.1 GCA_946885335.1 uncultured Chitinophagaceae bacterium | reverse complement strand
GCTGCCTTTCTTGGAGCTGCTTTCTTCGCTGCTTTTTTTGGAGCTGCTTTTTTCGCTGCCTTTCTTGGAGCTGCTTTTTTTGCTGCCTTTCTAGGAGCTGCTTTCTTCGCTGCCTTTTTAGGAGCAGCTTTTTTATTAGATTTTTTAGATGCTGCCATACATTTGAATTTAGTGGGTTAAAAATTTAATGAGTTGTTTTAAAAAAAAATTCAATGTCAAATTACAACGAATAATATTGATTAACAAAATTTAAGTTGGTGCAAAATATTAGGTTTCGTTTTTTACATGGTGTTTTAATTAAAATAACCTTCATGCACAGGGTAAAATTACATTGCAAAATGCCATCTGTATTTCTTCAAAATCATTTTTGGTTATTGTGATTACTAAAATTGCACCAACCCTGCTCATGAAGAAATTTTCGTGAAAATCCTTTCTTAAAAAGAAGATTATAAATCGTAATCATTTACATGTTAACAAGCCATATATCGATGCTAATCAAACCAACTATTTAAATCCAAAACATCTCTTTGTGAAATTCAATTTCATAAAATATAATTCGGGTCATCCTTTTAATTACAGAAACCAAATTTTTTTAATTGTTATAGATCTATCTTCAAAAACAAGGAGAAAGTGCGAATACCAGATTCCAAATAAATATTCATAAACTGCTGTTTTTTAATTGAACACTGAATAAGGGAAGTACATCTGCATAATTTTTATTGTTAAGGTATTTTAACCGTTAATTAACCGCATTATTTACATTCCTTTTACTTACCTTTGCGCCTCAAAAACCTAAAATGATTTATGTTAGATTATCACTGTAAAGCCGTGTAATCAGCATTTTATCAGGATCCTGGGAATTTTTAAAGCACAATTAAACAGTTAATCAATTTTATACAATGGCAGATTTGAAATTTCAACGCAACTTCGGAATTGCTGCTCACATTGATGCAGGCAAAACCACTACAACGGAACGAATTCTCCGTTATACCGGTATGATTCACCGGATTGGAGAGGTGCACGATGGTGCAGCTACTACTGACTGGATGGAGCAGGAAAAAGAAAGAGGGATCACAATTACGTCTGCTGCTGTTAGCTGCCAATGGAGCTTCCCAACGGTTTTGGGTAAATCTGATGCTAACTCCAAGAAATACTCTTTTAATATTATTGATACACCGGGTCACGTGGATTTTACTGTAGAGGTAGAACGTTCAATGCGTGTTTTGGATGGTTTGATCGCTTTATTTTCTGCCGTTGATGGTGTTGAACCTCAATCTGAAACTGTTTGGCGCCAGGCTAACCGCTATAAAGTTCCCCGTATCGGTTTTGTAAATAAAATGGACCGTTCTGGTGCTGATTTCTTAAATGTGGTAAAGCAGGTCAGGGAAATGTTGGGTTCAAAAGCTGTTCCCCTGCAATTACCAATTGGCGCGGAAGATGATTTTAAAGGTGTGGTTGACCTTATTAAAATGAAAGGTATTATCTGGCATATGGAAACAGAAGGAATGACCTTCGATGAAATTCCTGTACCAGACGATATGATTGATGAAGCTAATGAATGGAGAGCAGCCCTGGTGGAAGCGGTTGCCGAATATGATGATCAGTTGATGGAAAAATTCTTTGATGATCCAAATACGATCACTGAAGATGAATTACACGAAGCAATCCGCAAAGCAACAATCGATCTGAGTATTGTTCCAATGATGTGCGGTTCTTCATTTAAAAATAAAGGTGTTCAAACTGCACTGGATGCTGTTTGTCGTTACCTGCCTTCGCCAGTTGATATTGAGGCTGTCCAGGGTATTAATCCTGATTCAGGAGAAACTGAAAGCCGCAAGCCAGATGCGAAAGAACCTTTTGCTGCACTGGCATTTAAGATCATGACTGATCCTTTTGTGGGTCGTCTTGCATTTTTCCGTGTTTATTCTGGTCACCTGGATGCAGGTTCTTATGTGTTGAATGTTAGAAGCGGAAAGAAAGAACGTATCAGCCGGATCATGAAGATGTTTGCAAACAAACAAAACCCGATCGATTTTATTGAAGCTGGAGATATTGGTGCCGCCGTTGGTTTTAAAGAAATCAAAACCGGTGATACGCTTTGCCATGAAGATCACCCCATAGCTTTGGAAAATATGTTTATTCCTGAGCCTGTAATCTCTGTAGCAGTTGAGCCGAAGACACAGGCGGATGTTGATAAAATGGGTATGGCCATTGCAAAACTGATCGAGGAAGATCCAACTTTAAAAGTAAAAACTGACGAAGATTCAGGCCAAACCGTATTAAGCGGAATGGGTGAATTACACCTGGAGATCATCGTAGACCGTATGCGCAGGGAATTTAAAGTTGAAGTTAACCAGGGTGCTCCCCAGGTGGCTTACAAAGAAGCTTTCAATACAACTGTTGAGCATCGTGAAACCTTGAAAAAACAAACTGGTGGTCGTGGTAAATTCGCTGATATCGTATTTGCTTTAGGTCCCATTGATAAGGATTGGAAAGAAGCAAACCCTGATAAAAGATTCCAGTTCGTAAATGATATTTTTGGAGGATCAATTCCACGTGAATTTGTACCAGCTATTCAAAAAGGATTTGAAACCTCAATGACAACTGGTGTTTTAGCCAGCTACCCGGTTGACAATATGAAGATCCGTGTATTTGACGGTAGCTTCCACGCAGTGGATTCTGATTCTATGTCTTTCGAACTTTGTGCTAAACAAGGTTTCCGTGAAGCAGCCAGGAAAGCAAAACCTGTTTTGCTTGAACCAATCATGAAAGTGGAAGTGTTAACGCCTGATCAATACATGGGTGATGTAACTGGTGACCTTAACCGTCGTCGTGGAATGATGGAAGGTATGGATACCCGTGCCGGTGTACAGGTTATTAAAGCAAAAGTTCCATTGAGCGAAATGTTCGGTTATGTAACACAGTTACGTAGCTTGTCATCAGGTCGTGCTTCATCTACAATGGAATTCAGTCATTATGCTCCGGCTCCAAATAATATAGCTGAAGAAGTGATTGCAAAAGCGAAAGGAAAGGTTAGCGCCTGATCTTAATAAATACTAATTTTATAACCCGGCAATTTGCCGGGTTTTTTTATTTAATTAATCTTCAAGAATTTCTCTGTGCGTATTTTTTTTCTTTCGATTATTTCCGCTTTTTGTCTGGTTCAATTTTCCGCAGCCCAGGAATTTCCTGCCTCAAAAGAACAAGCTATGGATTGGCTTACTGCTTCAGCATGGCATATAAAATGGCTGGTAATTGAAGAAAGAAAATTGGATGCTGAACTGATCAATATGAACGTTACCATAAGTTTTAGTAGCGATTCAACCTATGTAATGAACTTCATGAGTGAAAACAGGAAAGGAAGTTTTATAGTAGATATGGAAGAAAAAAATATCAGGTTGACCAGTGATAAAAAATCGAATGAAATCCTTATCAGTTCACTTTCCAAAAATGAGTTATGGGCTCAATCAACAGGTGATGGAGAAGAAGAACCGGTTATGATAATGGTAATTGACAAAAAGAAATGAGATAATTTAACTGCGATAATAGTATTCACTTAAAGTTGCAAAAAATTAATTTTCAGCTAATTGCGGCATAAATTTTGTTAATAAACTGACTATACCCCGTTTTTAAGGTTCCACTGATTGGTTGCTAAAGCAACTTATGAAAAACACCAAATAAGGAGTTTTTATCTCCGCCAGGGACGCTCAACAGTGTCCCTGGTTTATTTTAAACATTCCTAAATTTAGTTTTTGGTTCCTGGCAAAGGGTCTTTGAAAATAAAATATGCTCCTCCTACAGAGGATATCACCGTAAGAACAAAAAATATTAAACTGGCAGTTAAGCCTGTTTGCTGGTTGAGCAGGAAATATTCTGCCCCGGTTACAAATACAAATTCCCTTGTACCCAAACCTCCACCTAAAGACAACGGTAAAACCGCAACAACGCTTGCAACCAGGAATATAAATAACCAGGTAGCAAAATCTGTTTCAACATGCATTGATTGCATTATAAAATAAAGACAAATGACCTGCGCTAACTGAACACCCATCCCCCAAATAAAAGCAGGCCAGAAACCAGCTAAAAAATCCGCCATAAAGTATTTTACCACCAGGTATAATCCGGCGATAGCAACAAGGGAGCCGGAGAAAAGTAAAATATCCATCCACCAACCTGGTAAAACCATCATTCCGGAAATAGCTAATAAAATACCCACAGATAATAAACCACTGAACCTGTCCAATAATACAGCTGCTGAAGTTTTCTTATAAGGTGCATCCATTTTTCTTTTCAGGTAGATGACTTTGTAGGCATCACCACTTATAGCACCTGGCAGAAATAAATTATAGAACATGCCAAGCCAATACAATTTTATATTTTGCCAGGCAGGTATAGGTAAATGAATATTGCGGAAATAAATGTTTAACCGGAAAGCGGAAAGTAATTTTGAAAACATTAAAAGCAGGAGCGCCGCAAACAGATATAACCAATTGGCTTTTTTAATAGAATCTATCGTTTGGATAAAATCTATTTTGTTAGAAATATACCAGAAACACAATATGGTAATCACCACCTTAATTAGAATTTTGGCGATTTTTTTTAAGGCAGGTTCTTTTTTGACTAAAACTTCTGACATATTCGGTGGCGATCTTCAATAAACAGGAGTATTTTTATGCTCATCAGAAAACGCTGCAAGTAAACGGAAACTCTATGATTAAAAAAATAATATCCGCATCTGTCTTTTTAGTCTTTTCAACTTTTGTCATTGCACAGGAAAAGGCATTGACAAAAGGAATGCAAATCAATTCATCAACAAAAATTAAAAAAGGTATTTATAAACTACCTGCTACCACCAACCTGAATGAGGCAGTCATCATTATAGAAGGCAATAATTTAGTGGTTGATTTTAATAATGCCATATTGCAAGGCAGTGATGATATCATGCAGCCAGATAAATTCACTGGTGTAGCCATACTTATCAGGAATAGTCGCAACATCACCATAAAAAATGTACAAGCCAGGGGATACAAGCTTGCAGTAATGGCGGTCAATGTACAAAGTCTGACCATTGAACAATCCGATTTTAGTTATAACTACCGGCCCCAATTAAACAGCACGCAGGAAAAAGAAGATATTTCAGACTGGATGAGTTATCACCAGAATGAAAATGATGAATGGCTTCGTTATGGAGCCGCTATGTATCTTAAAAATTGTGACATGGCAATCATCAGAAACAATAAGGTTACCGGTGGACAAAATGCCCTGATGATGACCGGTAGCAGTGATGGATTGATTTACAATAATGATTTTTCATTTAACTCAGGAATTGGTTTGGGTATGTACCGGAGTGAAAGAAATAAAGTTTTGCATAACCGAATCATTTTTAATGTGCGTGGTTATAGTCATGGTGTTTATAACAGGGGGCAGGACAGTGCAGGCATCCTGGTTTATGAGCAAAGTAATGAAAACCTGTTTTACCGAAATGCGGTTACCCATGGAGGTGATGGTTTTTTTCTTTGGGCTGGCCAATCTACTATGGATTCAGGAAAAGGGGGCTGTAATGATAACGTGTTAATGGGTAATGATTTTTCATATGCTCCAACCAATGGTATAGAAGTAACTTTTAGCAGGAATTATATTGCGGATAACCGGATCTATGAATGTGATCATGGTATATGGGCCGGTTATAGTTATGAAACTGATTTTCGGAATAACAAGATCAGGAATAACCGAATTGGAATTGCGCTTGAACATGGCCAGGACAACATGATCAGTTATAATGTTTTTTTTAAAAACAAAGAAGCTATCCGGCTTTGGTCTCGCAAAGAGCAACCTGCCGATTGGGGTTATGCGCAAAACAGGGATACCCGCAGCAGGGATTATATCATCGCCTCCAACAGTTTTAATAATGACAGCCTGGTATATAATATTAAAGGAACCAGCAAACTGAATATATTCAGTAACACTTATTCGGGTGTTGATGAAGTTTTTAAGATTGATTCCACAGTTACAGACATGGATACTAGTTTCTACGAAAAGCTTTACCAGTTAACGGTAAATGATACCAATATAATTTTGCCTGAAGTTGATTCTGCAATGAATCCTTTTAAAGGAAGTGGCGAATATGCCGGGCGCAATAATATCCGGATGACAGAGTGGGGGCCTTATGATTTTCGTTCACCCATAATCTGGAATACAAATCCAACAGATACATCGGGAATTATGCATTTTGATATTTTAGGTCCGGCAGGTAAGTGGAAAATTAAGTCTGCCAAAGGGGTTGATAGTATAACAACCAGTGGAATAGGTTTTCCTGCTACCATTACTGCAAAAAAACAAAAATCATTAAACACTGATATTTTAATAGAACTGGAGTATGTGGGTGAAGAGATTGTTACACCCTTTGGCCAAACTATACCAGCCGGAAAACCGTATAAATTTCAGTTCAGGAAATATTTTCAACCCATTCAATGGGATGTGAAATGGTATTCTTATGATACGCTACATTCTCCTTTAAATGCTAAAAATGAATTTCTTCCGGCTGGAAGTGTGCCGGTTAAGACAGGTAAAACCGATCGGTTGGAATATGCCTGGTGGGGAGGGATTAAAGAGGGTTCAAAAACTTATCCTTATTTTTTAACGCTTGCTGAAGGCACTGCAGAACTTAAACCCGGGGAATATGAGATTGGTGTTACATGGGATGATGCGGTGCGTGTGTATGTGGATGACAGCCTGGTTTTAAATGAATGGAATCCCTCCAATTATAAATTTGATGAATCACCCCATAAAAAAATCGTTTTACCCTTAAATGGCAGGCATCGTTTTAGAGTGGAACACCTGGAAAAAGGAGGCTTTGCTACGCTAAGTTTCAGGCTTAAGCCATTTATTTCTAAAAAATGAACAATAAAAAGCCAAATAAGAAAAAAAGATAGATAAAATCTTTGTCCGTTTAGTTTCAGCCCCTTACCTTTGCACTCCCGTTAAAAAATGGGTTTTTGCAAATGTCTCAACGTATCAGAATAAAATTACAGTCATACGATCACAACCTGGTTGATAAATCAGCAGAAAAGATCGTGAAAACAGTTCGCAGTACAGGTGCAGTTGTAACAGGTCCTATTCCTTTACCAACCCGCCGTAAAATTTTTACCGTATTGCGTTCACCACACGTAAATAAAAAGAGTCGTGAGCAGTTCCAGTTAGCTACGCATAAGCGTTTGCTGGATATTTACACGTCCAGTTCAAGGACGGTAGATGCGCTGTCGAAGTTAGATCTGCCTAGTGGGGTAGAAGTTGAGATCAAAGCATAAAATAGAAAAGCAGTTAATACTGCAGTTCTAAGAATATAAGTTCTTATAATTATTTAAATCATTCATCTCTCAATTCGGGAATCACCTGGAGAAAAGAGCTCTGAAAAGCGGTAAGGAAAATTTCCAAAGCCGCTATAAAAAATATAAACAAGCCCTTCGAGGTTTGTTTATCACCGGTACTTCCACCGGCACTTACTGTTAAAGTAAGTTTGCTGAACCAAGGAAAAGGTCGGTGATGAACCAGGATTGACCTTCCGCTTACCAGCGGGAAATGTCTTGAATAACCTTGCGGGGATAAACCGTAAGAAAAATGAAAGGAATCATTGGTAAAAAAATCGGGATGACCAGCATCTTCGATTCAACAGGTCGGCAAACAGCCTGCACAATTATTGAAGCCGGACCCTGCGTAGTTACCCAGGTTAAAACCCAGGATACTGACGGGTATAATGCATTACAATTAGCATTCGGCGATAAGAATGAGAAACACACTTCACTCTCTGAAAAGAATCACTACGCTAAAGCACAGACTGCTGCTAAAAAGTTCGTAAAAGAATTCCGGAACTATTCCATAGAAAAAAATATTGGTGAAACCATTGCTGTTGACATTTTTACCGAAGGTGAAACTGTTGATGTTGTTGGTACCACTAAAGGAAAAGGTTTCCAGGGTGTTGTAAAACGCCACGGATTTTCGGGTGTTGGTGAAGCTTCTCACGGTCAGCATGATCGTCAAAGAGCTCCGGGTTCTATTGGTGGTTCATCTTATCCAAGTCGTGTATTCAAAGGCATGCGTATGGCGGGCCGTATGGGTGGCGACAGGGTAAAAACCAAAGGTTTGAAAGTCGTAAAGATCTTCCCTGAAAAAAATTACATTTTAATAAGTGGTTCTGTTCCTGGCCACAATGGTTCAATCGTTTTAATTCAGAAATAATATGCAAATCGATATTTTAAATATAGAAGGAAAGAAAACAGGTAGAACGCTTGAACTGCCGGAAGAAATTTTCGGTATTGAGCCTAACAACCACGTTATTTACCTTTCTGTAAAACAATACCTTGCTGCTAAACGCACAGGTACACACAAAGTAAAAACCCGTGCTGAAGTTCAGGGTGCATCACGCAAACTGCATAAGCAAAAGGGAACCGGTGGTTCAAGAAAAGGTAATATCCGTAACCCTTTATATAAGGGTGGTGGTACCATCTTTGGACCAAAACCACACGCTTACGATTTTAAATTAAACCGTAAGGTGAAAGACCTGGCTAAAATGTCTGCACTGGCACACAAAGCAAAAGCAAATGCGATTGTTGTTGTTGAAGATCTTCAGTTGGATGCGCCTAAAACCGCAACTGCTGTTAAAATGATCAATAGTGTAAACACCGGCGCACGCAAAACATTGTTTGTGATTCCTGAATACAATGAAAACGTTTTATTGAGTTTCAGAAATCTTCCAAGTGTTAATAATGTTATGTTGAGTGATATGAATACTTATGATATCATGAATGCGGATATCCTGGTTTTATCTGAAAGCGCTGCCAATGTTTTTGCAGAGCAGGAAAACGAACCAGCTGAAGCTTAATAAAAATTAAAGTGATTGTTGAGAAATCAGCATCTCTAAAAAATAAAAAGAATTGAAATGAAAATTTCTGAAGTTTTAATAAAACCCATTTTAACGGAAAAGGCCAACAGCCAGCAGGAAACACTGCGTCGTTATGCTTTTAAAGTTGCCCGTAAAGCCAATAAGCTGGAGATCAGGAATGCGATTCAGCAGTTCTACGGTGTAAATGTGGTTGATGTTAATACCGTGGTTGTTCCAGGAAAATCAAAGACCCGCTTTACAAAAGCAGGTTATATCAAAGGACAGAAATCAGCTTATAAAAAAGCGATGGTTACTGTTGCAGAAGGTGAAACGATTGACCTGTACGCAAATATTTAAGCGGTAATAAAAATTATTAATGAATGGCGCGTCAAACGCCGCAAAGTATTGACTAATTAAAGAATTAAAAAATGGCATTAAGAAAATACAAACCCACGACAGCCGGTACACGATGGAGAATCGGTAATGCGTATGTTGAGATTACTACCAATGAACCTGAAAAGTCATTGCTGGCGCCAAAGAAAAGCACTGGTGGTAGAAACGTTTCTGGTCGCAGAACAACCCGTTATATGGGTGGTGGTCACAAACACAAATACCGTTTAGTTGATTTCAAAAGAGATAAGAAAGATATTGAAGCAACAGTTGCCAGTATTGAGTATGATCCAAACCGTACGGCTTTCATCGCTCTTTTGCATTATGCAGATGGTGAAAAGCGTTACATCCTGGCACCACAAGGCCTGGAAGTTGGAGCGAAAGTGATCAGTGGAGATGCAGTTGCACCAGAATTGGGACATGCATTGATGATGAAGAACATGCCTTTAGGTACCAACGTTCACAATATTGAAATGCAACCTGGCCAGGGTGGTAAATTAGCCCGCAGTGCAGGTTCATCAGCCCAGTTGACAAACAAAGAAGAGAAGTACGCTATCCTTAAAATGCCTTCTGGTGAATTAAGAAAAGTATTGATCAAATGTTATGCAACCGTAGGTGTGGTTAGTAATAGTGATCATAGCCTGCAGAGCATGGGTAAAGCAGGTCGTAACCGTTGGAAAGGTATTAAACCAAGAACAAGAGGTGTAGCGATGAACCCGGTAGATCACCCGATGGGTGGTGGTGAAGGTAGAGCCTCCGGAGGTCAGCCTCGTTCAAGGACTGGTCAATTCTCAAGAGGATTGAAAACAAGGACTAAAGGAAAAGGAAGTGATAAGCTGATTATTCAAAGAAGCAACGGTAAAAAATTAGCCAAATAATTCTAACAAAAAAATCGTAAACAATCCTGTTGTAAAACAGGCTTAAAATAAAAAGCACATGGCTCGTTCGATTAAAAAGGGACCTTACGTTGACGCAAACCTGGAAGATAAAGTTTTGGCCATTAACGAAGGCACATCAAAAAAAGGTGTAATCAAGACCTGGAGCCGTCGGTCTACTATTACTCCTGATTTTGTAGGACATACCCTGGCTGTACATAATGGAAACAAATTTATTCCGGTATATGTAACAGAATTTATGGTAGGTCATAAATTAGGTGAATTTGCACCAACCAGGAACTTTAAAGGACACTCAAGTAAAAAAGGATAAAAACAGGATAAGGTAAAAGTTCAGGTAGTTTTTAGCCTAAACCGGAACCTCAATCTCAAACTAAAATAAAAATGGAAGCAGTAGCTAAACTGAGAAATTATCCCACTTCACCCCGCAAAATGCGTTTGCTGGCCGACCTTATCCGTGGTGAAAGGGTTGAAAAGGCATTAGCGATCCTGGAACACAGTACTAAACATCCTGCGGTTCCAATGCGTAAACTGGTGTTAAGTGCTATCGATAACTGGAAGCAGAAGAATGAGGATGGTGATGAAGGATTGCTGGTTATCAAAACTATCATGGTTGATGGAGCCAGGGTTATCAAACGTATGCGTCCTGCACCACAGGGTCGTGGATACAGGGTTAGGAAAAGAAGCAATCACGTAACAGTGATCGTGGATACCAAAGCCACTGAAACCAAAGCAGAAAAAGCTGCGGCTAAGAAAGCAACTAAAACTGCAGCATCAAAAGCAAATAATACTACTAACGTTTCAAAGGAAAATAACCAATAATATGGGTCAAAAAGCAAATCCGATTGGTAACAGGTTAGGAATCATCCGTGGATGGGAATCTAACTGGTATG
>CAMPGG010000094.1 GCA_946885335.1 uncultured Chitinophagaceae bacterium | reverse complement strand
GTCAATTGTTTTAATCATTCATTTATTTCAAATCAGGTAAATACAATTGTAAGATTCAGTTTCTTAACCACTTAGAATTGAGTGTAAAATATAATTCAAAAAAATGGCACGGTTTTATCCTATTAGACATTGAACAAAAAAACATGTGTTATGGATAGTTTTGGAAAAGAAATGATCATTGGCGCATTTGAAAAGCATGGATTAGTTTATCATGTTATTATCGCGAAAGATACTTTGGACGATCCTGAAAATTTAATTGGATCCGGAAAATTTAAAGGAATTTTTCTACATCCACTTCGTAAAAATATTTGCGTGTTTTATATACATATGGATGAAGATGGTCGCTGGATTCCTGATAAGCGCAAATCAATTGATCCATGGATAGCAGATTGTGTTGGTGAAATCATTGAAAATAATTTAGTCTGATTTGTTTAAACATAATTTGATACTTTGCATGTATGTACTGTAGCTATACGGTACATACTTTTTTTATTTATAAATCCTTATTCCGATGCAGAAACACATCACAATTTTATTGGTTGATGATGACCATGAGGATCAATCTATTTTCAAAGAAGCCATCGATCAATTAGAAATTAGTGCAGAATGTGTTGTTGCAACGGACGGGAATGATGCCATTGAAAAACTGGCAACGGACCCTGAGTTTTTACCTGAATATATTTTTATGGACCTGGTAATGCCAAAAATGGATGGTAAGAAATGTATCAGGGAGATCCGCAAAATAAAAAATAATAAAAATACACCTATCATCATTCATTCATCTGTCAACTTGCATAATGATGCAGCTGAATTGATAAAGACCGGCGCTTCATATTATTTTCAAAAGCCCGGCTCAGTAGGAGAGCTGACAAAAATTTTGAAGAAAGTTTTGTCTGCTCATATTCCAAAAAATTAATTAACCTGTTTTTTCCAGTTCCCGCAGGTACCTGTTTTTAAGATGGGTGTATAAAGAACGCCGGTCAATAATTAAAGCAGCCGCACTCGATACCATTGCGGATAACATCAGGTAGAAGATTACACTATGCCGGTCAGTCATTTCCAGTACCAGGATTGCAGAAGTAAATGGCGAACGTGTAACACCGGTTAAAAATCCAACCATTCCGGCAAGCACCAAAAGATTCGTATTCGTTGCACTCATCTCCAGCAAATTGCCTAGTGCACCGCCGATGGTTGCGCCTATACTTAATGCAGGTGCAAAAATACCACCGGCTGCACCGGTTGTAAATGAAATAAGCGATCCGAATATTCTCAAAAATGGCAGGTACCATTCCACTGTTTTATTTTCAGTAAAAAGAAGTGTTGTCATTTGATCTTTTCCTGAACCCAATGCCCCGGGAGTGATGAAATATGCCAATGTTGCCATGATCAACCCGGCACCAAATGCATACAACATAAAATGAAATTCTTTTTTAAAACTGCTTTTCCATTTCAATAAAGCCAGGATTAATTTGGAGAGTACAGCACCACCTAATCCTGATATTACAGAAACCAATGCAACAGATAAAAAGATCGTAGAACCAAGGTCGCGAAGATTGGGATAACCGAGGTACAGGTACGGACCTAATATTGCCTGCGCTGTTAAACCTGCAATAATAACTGCAGAAAACAGTGCTGTTTTAAAATAGCTGATATGCGTTTTGGTTAATTCCTCCACCGCAAATACAATTCCGCCCAATGGTGTATTAAAGGCGGCTGCAAGACCTGCAGCTCCACCGGTCATGATCATATTTTTGCGGGAAATTTTTGGCCAGCTGGCAGGTATCCATTGATTTACCTTTCTAAATACAGAACCGGCAATTTGAATAGTGGGACCTTCGCGTCCAATAACACCACCACTTAATACCATTAAAATGCTGCTTCCTATTTTTACTAAAATGATCCTTAATCCTAAAAGGCGATCTACTTTATCTGCTTTTTTTGGAGTAGCCAGCTCTATAGAAGCCATCAATTGAGGAATACCGCTTCCCTGTGCATAGGGTGCCCATTTTTTTACAAGGAGATAAGCTAATAAAAATCCGATTGGTGAAATGATGAATAACCAGGCATGATCCTTTTCTGTTATCCAGTGTAATAATAGTTCTGCCTTTCCAAAAAGATAAGTGTAAAAAACGGCGATAAGTCCGGTAATGACGGATGCAATCCAGAAAGGGATCGCCTGTTGTAAACCGATACGAACTCTTTCATTATTTAATGTTGCAATTAATCTTTTGATCCAATATAAAATTCTGTCTTTTATTTTCATCCGATGAATATGATTCTATTACCTGGCCTAAATTATTATATTATTATGGCTGGATTAATTTTCAAACAAGTGTTCCGCCATTTTTTTATCGTGTCCATAAATGTCATCCCGAAAATGAAGCAAATTATTTTCATCAACCCAAACCGTAAAGTAAGTTATAAAAACAGGTAACGTGGTATTTAATGAAACCCACTTTTCTTCACCTGCATGCATAGCTGCATTTATTTTTTCGGGTGTCCATTCAGGTTGATTTTGTAAAAGAAAATTTGCCATTTTTTCCGCATCTCTTACCCTTATACATCCATGGCTGAATGCCCGTTTTTCTCTTTCAAATAAATATTTGGATGGCGTGTCGTGAAAATAAATATTATAGTTATTGGGAAAAATAAATTTAACCAGGCCCAGGGCATTACTTCCTCCCGGCTTTTGGCGCACAATAGGTAATCCATTACTGTAACCGGTTATTTCCATATTATGTTGAGCAATATAGTTTGGGTTCCTGTTGATGGCCGGTGCAATTTCATTTTTTACAATACTTGAGGGTACATTCCAGTAAGGACTGAAAACAACATATTTTAAACTGTCAGTAAAAATAACCGTGTTGGTGCCTTCTTTGCCAACAACAATATCCGTTTCAAATCTTTTTTTATTGTCATTCATGATGACCAATTTGAATGACGGGATGTTTGCAACAATAAATGTACCCTGAGGCCGGGGTGGCAGCCAGCGCATTCTTTCCAAATTGACCAGCATTTGCTCAATTCTTGTTTGTATGCCTACATTCATTTGCCTCGCAAAATCTTTTCCGATAACGCCATCTTGTTTTAAACCGAAACGTTTTTGAAATTGTTTAACCGCTTTTTCCAATTCAGCATCGAACAGGGTGGTTGAATCATTATTTGGCAAATCTTTTACTGCTGATAAATACTTTTTGATGGATGGAATGATTTCAGCGCTGTCTCCTTTGCGAAGCGCTTTTTCTATGTTACCTATAACGGGTAATGAATTATTTTTTCGCAGCTCATAATAAAACAGCAGGTTATTTTTAATAAGCTTGTATAAATTATTGACAGGAGCCCATTCGTCATAATCCTTTCCTTTATGCGTAATCAGGGAGTCAAGTAACGATAAGGCATCCACTTTTTTCCTGGGTATATACCATTTAAATTCTTCAGGATCAATTTTTCCATTGTATGCATAATGTGCAAATTCAAAAAAATGATCAGTTAATTGAATCTCCGTTTCACGCATCATTTCTTTGGTCGGCAGTTGGGTGGAATCCAAACCCATTAAAAAATCCATGGATTGATGCAGCTTATCATTATGCAATGAACTGTCGCCGCTATAGCTTATAAAATGATTATGCAGGTTCCAGAAAGCATATGCCTGTTGAGCCATTCCTCCTGACGTAAACCAGGCATATTGATAGTTGCGGCTTTTGTAAAAGTTTCTAATTAATGAAGCGTTCTCATCATCTTTCCCATCACTTTTTATATAAGCCTCCAGGACAGCACTGTCAATATACAGATCAGTAATAGCATTGGCAGGGGTGATAGTAGTGTCAACCGGCACATTAACCTCTGTGGCATTGTTATCAGAACATGAATAAAAGGCGATCAAAACAATAAAGAACAGGTACAAAAGGAACTTCATCAATAAAAATTTAAATGTTACCGGTTCGGATAAAAATACATTATTTATGATGGTGAAGAAAAATGCAGCGTTGTATACCTGGCTTTATTTAATAAAAAATGCAGCAGTGGAGCCTGCTGCATTAATATTATACAAAACCCTTAATGCCATTTAAAATGGTCATATCGTCCGGTAGTGAAATGGAAGTAATGGTTGTTAGCGAGCCAATTCTTCCTGGATTAACTCGTTGAGTTGTTTTTCAGATTCCTGTATCCACTCTGGTAAACCAGCATTGGCAATCTTCCAGGCACCTGAATCATCTTTCAACATTTTGAATATAATCCGGTTTCCCCTGTCATCACTTACATCTACATGGAAGGTTTCTTCGGGGGCACCCGCTATTTTTCTGAAATTAAATTCTCTCAAACGCCCAGTAGCTTTAGCTAAACGCGTAAATTGAATGTTCTTAATCACGCTGGAATTCATATTTTAATGATTGAAATAGAAATGCTGCAAGTATAATGCTGAATTTGTTTAATGAAATCAAAAAATTCTAAATTTCATACTCTAAAATCGGGCCGAAGTTCGTTTTATGCCATTTAAGCATTTCTTGGCTTACTAACGATTATTAAGTAAATTGATTTTATCACCGATGATTTTTTTTAAAGGCGATTTTTCTTCGCCTTATAACCAGGACATATATGCAAAGGCTTCTTCTGATATGGCTGATTTTTTTTCTCCCCCTGTCTTTTTACGGTCAAAAAGTTTATACTATAACTGTTGATGGATCTATTAACCCGGCAACGGCCGATTATATTTTACGTGGAATTGATCATGCTGCAAAAGAAAGCGCATCCGCACTTGTCATCAATTTAAATACACCTGGCGGGCTGCTTAAATCTACCCGTACAATAACGGGGGCCATTTTGGATGCACCTGTTCCTATTATCGTTTACGTAACCCCTAATGGAGCTCATGCAGGATCGGCCGGCGTATTCATAACGCTTGCTGCACATGTGGCAGCTATGGCGCCGGGTACCAATATTGGCGCGGCACACCCGGTTTCCATGCAGGGCGGGATAGATTCGGTCATGAATACGAAAACTACTAATGATGCCATTGCATTTATTACAACCATAGCCCAAAAGCGAAACCGGAATGTAGAATGGGCGCAAAATGCGGTCAGACACAGCTATTCAATCACGAGCAGCGAAGCACTCGAGCTCAATGTGATTGATTTGATTGCACCAAACCTGCAAACTGTTTTACGGCAGGTTGATGGAAAAAAAGTTGAAGTAGGTGAGGGAAATTTTGTTTTGCAAACCAGTAAGGCTGTCATTGAACCTATTGATATGACTTTCGCTGAAAAATTGTTGAATATTATCAGCGATCCTAACATTGCCTACATTTTAATGTTGTTGGGATTTTATGGGTTGTTGTTCGAAATATATAACCCGGGTGCGGTTTTCCCTGGCATCATTGGTGCCATCAGTATCATCCTTGCATTTTATGCCATGAATACTTTGCCTGTTAATTATGCAGGTGTGGCCCTCATTGTTTTGGCAATTATACTTTTCATCCTGGAGATTAAAGTTGTTAGTCATGGTTTGTTGGCTATTGGGGGTGTGATTGCGCTTTTTATGGGTTCTTTAATGTTGATCAAAGAAGATAATTTTACAGGACTCATCAGCATTTCAAAATCAGTGATCATTACTGCAACTATTGTTACCGCATTATTCTTTTTGTTTGTAATAGGTATGGGTTTAAGAGCACAAAAAGGTAAACAAGTAACCGGTATGCCAGGCTTAATGGGTCAATCCGGTGAAGCCTTGGAAGATATTGAAACAACCGGTTATGTAATGGTAATGGGTGAAAGGTGGCTGGCCGAATCCACAAGCGGGAAAATAGAAAAAGGACAAAAAGTGCGGGTGACTTCTTTTAAAGATTTCAAATTATTCGTAGAAATTATTTAACCAAAATTAATATACCATGCAAGATTATCCCATACTGCTTACTGTTATTGTTGTTTTAGGTTTGTTGATTCTTTCTAATGCTATCAGGATTTTAAGAGAATATGAAAGAGGAGTTATTTTTCGCTTAGGTAGAATTGTGGGTGATGGTATAAAAGGTCCGGGATTGATATTCCTGATTCCGCTGATTGATAAAATGGTAAAAGTTAGCCTGAGAACTATTGTTCATGATGTACCGCCACAGGATGTAATTACCCAGGATAATGTTTCCATTAAAGTTAATGCGGTGGTTTATTTCCGTGTTGTGGAACCGCAAAGGGCCATCGTACAGGTTGAAAATTTTTATGCGGCAACATCTCAAATCTCACAGACAACTTTGCGCAGTGTTCTGGGGCAGTCAGAATTGGATGACCTGCTTTCACAGCGTGATAAGATCAACCAAAAATTGCAACAGATCATTGATGCGCAGACAGAACCCTGGGGCGTTAAAGTTTCCAATGTGGAAGTAAAACAAATTGAACTATCCCAGGAAATGCAGCGGGCAATGGCCAGGCAGGCAGAAGCAGAAAGAGAAAGACGTTCCAAAGTTATTGCGGCCGAAGGTGAATTCCAGGCCTCCCAAAGATTGGCGGATGCATCAGAAATTTTGGCAAAACAACCTACCGCATTAACATTGCGTTATCTGCAAACACTGATTGAAATATCATCCGGGAATAATGCAACAACTACAATTTTCCCCATACCTATCGATATATTAAAACCATTTTTAAATGCCGATGCTGATTTCAAAAAAACACAGTAAGCACTGGCATTATTTTTTTGCTGTTTTATGGATTAAAAAGTTTTTACAGTTCACTTAAAAACAATTAAAATGGCAAATACGAAATGGATTGTTGATCCCGCACATAGTGAATTTAAATTTAAAGTGAAGCACCTGATGATCACTAATGTGACGGGTTACTTTAGAAAATTTAATATAGAAGTAGAAACAGAAGACGAGGATTTTACGAAAGCATCTAAGATTCTTGTTACGGCAGATATTGATTCTATTGATACCAATAATGAACAACGCGATACGCATTTAAAATCACCCGATTTTTTTGCGGCAGCGGAACATGAAGAATTACGATTCGAAGGCAAACATTTTGAAAAATCCGGGGATGCATATAAACTAACAGGCATTTTAACTATAAGAGACGTTAGTAAAGAAGTTTCGGTGAATGTGGAATATGCAGGAATTGTAAAAGATGGTTATGGACAAACCAAAGCAGGATTCACAGTAACAGGTAAGATCAATCGAAAAGATTTTAATTTATCCTGGGATTCAGTGACCGAGGCAGGGCAGGTTGTAGCAAGTAACGAGATCCGCATTGAATGTGAAGTACAATTAATAAAACAATAATTCATTTTTTTTATGTGAACCCCGGTTTATTAAACGCCGTGGTTTTTTGTTTAAATTTTTTTAGGAGGGTAGAATAAATACAGTAATCTTTCGTTAAAGCTAATAAGAGATAAAAGAGAACGGAATTCCTTTAACTCTTCACCAATATTCTATTTAAATAACTATTCAAGGCCAATCCTATGACTGCTTTGACTTATTACCGCATACGGGTAATTGTCATATTTTTATTCTTGTTTTTTATACAAGCCAGGTTGTTTGCACAATTGGCTGCTGATTTTTCAGCTTCTCCTGTCTCCGGCTGTTCGCCAATGGTTATCCAGTTTACAGATCTTTCAAAAGGCAATCCAACTCAATGGCGTTGGGACTTAGGCAATGGGGTTATAACATCTTTAAAAAATCCATCCGCAACTTATTTTTCCCCGGGAACTTATAATATTAAACTGGTGATCAAAAATGCCAG
Source organism: uncultured Chitinophagaceae bacterium (assembly GCA_946885335.1). The sequence continues at coordinate 3,358 of CAMPGG010000094.1, read as the reverse complement.
TGGTGCAGATTCAATTACAAAACAAAAATATATAATCGTTCATCCCAACCCGGTAGTTGATTTTGCTTTGTCAGATTCTACCGGTTGTTATCCCCTCACAGTTAATTTCACCAATAAAACCACAACATCATCGGGTAATATTGTAAAATACAGTTGGGATTTTGGAGATGGTACTACCAGTGAGCTTATTCATCCCACGCATACCTATACTACGGCAGGCAACTTTACGGTTACCCTTAGAGTAACAAATAGTTTTGGCTGCGTACAAACCATTAGCAAAAACAAATTGGTTAATACCAGTACTGGCGTAAAGGCAGAATTTACCAATAGTAGTCCCGGCGTATGTGCATCACCGGTAACCATTCAGTTCAGTAACAGTTCCACCGGCACAGGCATTTTAAATTATCAATGGAATTTTGGTGATGGCACCAGCAGTACTTTAAAAGATCCGCAACATACTTTTACAAAGCCCGGTACTTATACGGTTTCTCTCATCACTGCATCAAGCCTGGGTTGTGTTGATACTATTATAAAACCAAACCTGGTAAGCATTGGAACGGTTAATTCCTCTTTCACTACCGGCGAAAGTCTTTGTGTAGGCAATGCTATCCAGTTTAACAATACATCTGTACCCGTACCGGGAAAATCAACCTGGTATTTTGGTGATGGCACACAATCAACAGCTATTCATCCAAAGAAAACGTTTTCTGCGGCAGGTACTTACATTGTAAAACTCGTTAACGATTTTGGTGGATGTAAAGATTCAGTAACACAAAGTATCATTGTAAAATCAAAGCCTGTAACCAATTTTAGTGCAAATAAAACTGCAGGTTGCCAGGTTCCATTTACAGTGAATTTCTCCAATGCATCAACCGGCTCTCAAACTTATTCCTGGAATTTTGGAGACGGAAATACATCAACTGCCGCTAACCCGGTTCATACCTATACCAAAACAGGAAATTTTACAGTAAAGTTGGTAACAACCAATGCCAATGGTTGCAGCGATACGGTTATTAAGGCACAGTATATAAAAATTCAGGAACCAACTATAGTATTAAACAATCTTCCTGCCCAGGGTTGTATTCCTGTAACCATTAAGCCATCAGCAACTATTACGGCAAATGAACCCATTGCAACTTACCATTGGAATTTTGGAGATGGCAATACCAGTTCAGCCATCAGGCCAACCCATACTTATACTAAAGCGGGAACATATGATATTACATTAACCATTACTACCGGTAGTGGATGTACGAAAACCACTACTTATAAAGAAGCGGTTCGTGCAGGTGAAAAACCTGGTGCAAATTTTTCAGTCGGTGCTTCAAATGTTTGCGCCTTTCAGCCGGTAAACTTTACAGATTTAAGTGCTGGCGAACCGGATCAGTGGTTATGGGATTTTGGTGATGGAACAACAGGTGTGGCGCAGCATCCTGTGCATGAATACCAGGATACAGGTTGGTTTGATGTTCGCCTTATTACCTGGAACAATACCTGTGCGGATACCATTATACAGAAAAAAATGGTTTATATAAAACCACCTATTGCCAGTTTTGGTTTTACGCAAAGTTGTTCTGAAAAATTTACGGTTGATTTTAAGGATCAATCCCTGGGTGCTGTTACTTATCAATGGTTATTTGGAGATGGACAATCGTCTTCCGAAGTCAATCCAAAACACCAATATGCAAATCCGGGGACTTATGAGGTGATATTAAATATTACCAATGGAACCTGTACACATTCAACCCGTCAAACAGTACAAGTAATGAACGAAAAAGCAAACTTCGTTGCTGATGCAACGGAAGTTTGTAAAGGGACAACAATAAATTTTTCCGGTCTCAATTTCAATGCAGATAACATTGCAACATGGTCATGGGATTTTGGAGATGGAACAAATGCGGCATCAGCAGGAACTGCCAGCCACAAGTTTACAAAAGCTGGTAATTATATTGTTTCGTTAACTATAACAGATTTACTGGGCTGTACAGATTCTTATTCATTACCGGTGAAAGTTTTTGGGCCAACAGCCGATTTTAAACCAGGTGTGCCAGGTGCATGTCTTGGAACATCGGGTATTTCATTTACAGACCTGTCTACTACAGATGGAGATCATGCCATTATTAAATGGAACTGGAATTATGGAGATGGCACGATTGATTCAAACGGGTTACAGCCTTTTAATCATTTTTACCAAAAAGCTGGTGAATATAAAGTCTCTCTTACAGTTACCGATGATTATGGTTGTACCGATATGGTCAGTAAATCGAAATCAGTGATCATTGCGCAACCCCATGCCGACTTTATTTCTGCTGATTCCATTTCCTGTACAGATAAGCCCATTCAATTCGAAAACCTTTCAACAGGTTACGATCTGAAATATCAATGGCAATTTGGTGATGGTAAATTATCTGATCAGGCAAATCCAAAAAATACTTACAGCAATGTAGGTTCGTATGATATTCGTTTAGTGATAACTGACAGGTATGGGTGTGTTGATTCTATTCAAAAGCCGGGCTATGTGCAGATCAGTTTTCCAAAAGCCGGTTTTACGGTTTCTGATACATTAAGTTCTTGTCCGCCTTTGTTGGTGCATTTTAAAAATACCTCTGAAAACTATACGCAATTAAAATATGATTTTGGAGATGGCAATACTTCCGAAATGCCTGATCCATCCCATTACTATACAGTCCCCGGTATTTACATGGCCACATTAACAGCCACAGGACCGGGTGGTTGCACTGACTTGTTCACACAACGTATTGAAGTGCGAGGACCACGCGGTACATTCAGCTATCAACCACCGGTAGGATGTAATCCATTAACAGTAAAATTTATTGCGAGTACACATAACCGTTCTTCTTTTATCTGGGATTTTAGCGATGGTAATACGCTGGCAACAACAGACTCTATCGTTTCTCACACATATACTACTCCAGGTAATTACCTGCCGAAAATGATTTTGATAGATCCCAGTGGATGTTCTGTGCCTATTGTAGGAACAGATACTATTCGTGTTATGGATGTTGCTGCCGGCTTTGAAATGGATAAGAATGTGTTATGTGATGAAGGCAATATTCAATTTACCAATACCACGCAAACCAATGACATCATACAAAATTACCATTGGGATTTTGGAGATGGTACACAAAGCGATCAGCAAAACCCTTCGCATTATTTTTCAGCGCCGGGTCATTACAGTATCAGCCTGAAAGTTACTACGCAGAATGGTTGTACTGACCAGGTAGTACTGAAAGATACGATCAGCGTTTATCCAAGCCCGTTAATCGAATTACCCGGCGATTCTGCAGCTTGTATGCCTGCATCGGTGAATTGGACAGCCAAAGTGAAACGCGGAGAT